>WGAB01000071.1 GCA_015489295.1 Caldifarciminota bacterium | reverse complement strand
TGGCCCGCAAGGGCATTGAGGCGGCGGAGATCGGCGAGGTGCTGCCCGCCGAGGAGGGCCGCTGGCTCGTGACGCCCGAGGGCCGGAAACCCCTGGAACACCCGCGGGTGGACCCCTTCTGGGGCGCCATCCGCCGGGCCTTTGAGGAAGGCCTCACATGAAACCCTGGTACCGGGGCCCGCTGTATGTGATCACCGATCCTGTTCTGACACCTCCCCTTCACCTGGTGGATCGGGTCGGCGCCGCCCTCCGGGGCGGCGCCGACCTGGTCCAACTGCGCCACAAGGGCGCCGACCCCCACCAGCTCATCGCCGAGGGCCGGGCCCTGCTGAGCCTGTGCCGCCGGTTCGGCGTGCCCCTGATCGTCAACGACCATCCGGACATCGCCCGCGCCATCGGCGCCGACGGCGTGCATGTGGGCAAGGACGATCCGCCGGTGGCCGAGGCGCGCCGCATCCTCGGCCCGGAGGCCATCATCGGGGCCAGCGCCTACGGCATCGTGGACCTGGCCGTGGAACTGGAGCGCCAGGGCGCGAGTTACGTGGCCTTTGGGGCCGTGTTCCCCTCACCTACCAAGCCCGAAGAGCCTGTGGTGCCGCTCTCGGTGTTCCGGGAGGCCCGGAAACGGGTGTCGGTGCCCCTCGTGGCCATCGGCGGCATCACCTTGGACAACCTGGAAATCCTGTACCGGGAAGCCCGGCCCGATCTGTTCGCCGTGGTGTCCGCCGTGTTCGGCGCGCCCGATCCCGAGGCCGCCGCCCGGCGCCTCAAGGAGCGCTGGCGCGAACTGGAGGCCCGCTACGGGCCACAGGGCTAAAAGCGGGGCAGGATATCCAGGAAGGACGGCGGCACCAGAGGTGCCACCACGCTGATCGTGGCGGCCCGGGCGCTGATGTTGCGGGCCAGAGCCGTGTCCACCTCCCGGATCTCGCGGAACAGGCCCTCCAAGGCCGCCTCCGAAACCCCCCGGGCCAGGGTTTTCAGGGTTTCCATGCGGTCCACATTGGCCACCAGATGGTCCAGGCCCAGTTTCAGGAGCAGGAGGTCGCGTACCACCTGGGCCAGGAGCCAGAGCACGGTATGGGCGTCCTGGCGGTCCCGCACGCTGAGGTTCAGGAACTCCAGGAGGCCGGCCAGCCCCTGTTCCTGCCAGCGGTCCAGCAGTTCGTTGCGGAGCGAAAGCATGGCCCGTTCCACCAGCAGCCGGGCGGTGCCCGGGCTGCCGCCCGAAAGCCGGTACAGGGTGGTTACGGACACGCCCTCCTGGGCCCAGGGCAGGGCCCGGAACTCCTCTTCGGACAGCGTGGTGAACCGCAAAGTGCGGCAGCGCGACCGGATGGTGGGCAGCACCGCCGTGGGGCTGGAGCTCACCAACAGGAACACCGTATGGGCCGGTGGCTCCTCCAGCACCTTCAGGAGGGCGTTCTGGGCCTCCATGGTGAGGTTTTCGGCGTTCAGGATGAGCACCACCCGCCGTCGGCCCTCCACCGGCGGCCGGCTGATCTCCCGTTCCACCTCCCGCACCTGGTCAATGGAGATTTTGAGGGTGGGATGGTACCCGGGCGGCCGGATCCAGCCCTCCACGCCCAGGGGCTCGTGGCGTACGCGGTCGGGCACCAGCACCCAGAGGTCGGGGAACTGGAACGCCTGGATCCGTCGGCACGCCGGGCATGCGCCGCAGGGCCGTTGCTCGGGATGGGTGCAGTTCAGGGCCTTTGCGAAGGCCACGGCCATGGTGGCCTTGCCGACGCCGGCCGGGCCCTCCAGCAGGTAGGCCGGGGCCACCCGGTCGGCCTCCAGGGCCTGGCGGAGGATGCGCTGCACGGGCGCCTGGCCGACGACGCCCGGAAACCGGTACTGTACAGGCATTCCGCTCATTTTACAGCCGCGCCGAATGCCCCTAAAATTGCCGCCATGGGACTGAAAAACGATCGCTGGATTCGGGAAATGGCGGAACAGTACCGCATGATTGAGCCCTTTGAGCCCCGGCTGGTTCGCGAAGGCCGCATCTCCTACGGACTCTCTTCCTACGGCTATGACATCCGCGTGGCCGACGAGTTCAAGATCTTTACGAATGTGTGGGGCAGTCTGGTGGATCCCAAGCACTTTGATCCCCGGTCGCTGGTGGATTTCAAGGGCGAGGAGTGCATCATTCCGCCCAACTCCTTTTGCCTGGCCCGCAGCGTGGAGTACTTCCGGATTCCCCGGGGGGTCATGGGCATCTGCCTCGGGAAATCCACCTATGCGCGCTGCGGCATCGTGGTCAACATCACGCCCCTGGAGCCCGAGTGGGAGGGGCATCTGACCATTGAGATTTCCAACACCACGCCCCTGCCGGCCAAGATCTATGCCAACGAGGGCATCGCCCAGCTCATCTTCCTGGAGGCCGATGAGATGTGTGAGGTCAGCTATCGGGACCGCAAGGGCAAGTATCAGGGCCAGAAGGGCGTGGTACCCCCCAAGGTGGAACGGTAGGAGGTGATTTCATGGCCGAAAAGAAGGATCGGATGCAGGAGGAGAAGCTGAAGAGCCTGCAGGCAGCCCTTCAGCAAATTGAAAAGCAGTTCGGAAAGGGCGCGGTGATGCGCCTGGGCGAGCGGGCCCGGGTGCGGGTGCCCGTCATCCCCACGGGCTCCCTGTCCCTGGATATCGCCCTGGGCGTTGGAGGATATCCCCGGGGCCGGATTGTGGAAATCTACGGGCCCGAGGCCTCGGGCAAAACCACCCTGGCACTGCATGCCATTGCCAATGTGCAGAAGGAAGGGGGCATCGCGGCCTTTATTGACGCCGAGCACGCCCTGGACCCCGAGTACGCCCGGCGGCTGGGCGTGGACCTGGACAACCTGCTGATCTCCCAGCCCGAGTCGGGCGAACAGGCCCTGGACATCGCCGAAACCCTGGTGCGGAGCGGCGCCGTGGACCTCATTGTGGTGGACTCGGTGGCGGCGCTCGTGCCCTCGGCGGAGATCTCCGGCGAGATGAGCGATTCCCAGGTGGGCCTGCAGGCCCGGCTCATGGCCAAGGCCATGCGGAAACTCGTGGGGGTTTTGTCCAAGTCGCAAACCTGCGCCATCTTCATCAACCAGGTGCGGATGAAGATCGGCCAGATGTACGGCAGCCCCGAGACCACGCCCGGCGGCCTGGCCCTCAAGTTCCATGCTTCGGTGCGGCTGGACATCCGCCGGATCGGCTCGGTGAAGGCCGGCGACCAGATCATCGGCAACAAGGTGCGGGTGAAGGTGGTGAAGAACAAACTGGCCCCGCCGTTCCGGGAGGCCGAGTTTGAAATCATTTACGGCGAGGGCATTTCCCGGGAGGCCGAGTTGCTGGATCTGGGGCTGAAAACCGGCATCCTCAAGCGCTCCGGGGCCTGGTACTCTTGGGGCGACAAGCAGCTGGGCCAGGGCGCCGAAAAGGCCCGCCTGTACCTGAAGGAACATCCCGAGGTGGCCCGGGCCCTGGAACGGGAGATCCTGAAGGCCCTGGGCATTGAAGCGGCGGCAGAGGAGGCGGCCTCATGAGGGTTCCCCATATTCTCGGCAACTGGAAGATGCACAAGACCCGGGCCGAGGCCCGGAAAACCCTGGAGGCCTTCTGGCAGCTCATGGCCGACTACGAGGGCCCGGTGCGGTTCGGCTTCGCCCCGCCCTTTACGGCCCTGGAAACCGCGCTCCGCACCCGGGAGGCCCTGGGCGCCCGGTTCCTGCTCGGGGCCCAGAACCTGTATCCGGAACCCCGGGGGGCCTTTACCGGCGAGATCTCTCCGGTGATGCTCCAGGACCTTTCGGTGGACTTTGTGATCCTGGGCCATTCGGAGCGCCGCCACATCTTTGGGGAAACCAGCAGCCTGGTGGCCCGGAAGGTGCGCGCCGCCCTGGACCACGGTTTTGTGCCCGTGGTGTGTGTGGGCGAAACCCTGGAGGAGCGGGAAGCCGGCCGGGCGGTGGAGGTGGTGGAAACCCAGCTGCGGGAGTCGCTGGCCGGCCTGGCGCCGGAAGACCTGCAGCGGGTGATCATCGCCTACGAGCCGGTATGGGCCATCGGCACGGGACACACGGCCACGCCGGAGCAGGCTCAGGAGATGCACGCCCAGGTGCGCCGGGTTTTGGCCGATCTCGGGGCGCGGGCCGAGGAGATCCCGGTGCTGTACGGCGGCAGCGTCAAGCCCGAGAACATTGAGGGGCTTTCGGCCCAGCCCGACATTGACGGTGCCCTGGTGGGCGGGGCTTCCTTGAAGGCCGAATCCTTTGCCGCTATAATCAGGCGCGCCCGTTTTTCCCGGGCGTAAGGAGAAGAACGCGATGATGGCAATTCTGCTGATGATCTACCTCGTGATCGTGCTGCTCCTGATTGCGGTGATCCTGGTGCAGCAGCCCCGGGGCGGCGGCCTGACGGCGGCCCTGGGCGGTGGCGGTGTGGAGAATATCCTGGGGGTCCGCGGTGCCCCCACCTTCTTTACCAAGATGACGGCCGTGTTGGGTGGCCTGTACCTGGTGCTGTCCCTGGTGCTTTCGTTGATGAATTCGCCGCATCGGGCCGCCGGCACTGCCATTGAACGGGCCCTTCAGCAGCAACAGCAGACGCTGCCGCTCCAGCCCCTGCAAACCCCGGAGCAACCCCAGCAAGGAGAAGGGCAATGAAGTACGCCTATGTGGAAATCCGTGGTTTTCAGTTTCTGGCCCAGGAGGGCCAAACCCTTGAGGTGCCCAAGCTGGACGCCCAGGAGGGCGAGGAAATCCTCCTGAAGTCCGTGCTGTATGTTCGCGACGGCGACCGGACGAAGGTGGGCAACCCCTATGTGCCCGAGGCCTATGTAAAGGCCCGCGTTCTGGAAACCTTCAAGCAGCCCAAGGTGCTGGTCTTCAAGTACAAACGCCGCAAGAACTATCGTCGCAAAAAGGGCCACCGCCAGCAAGCTACCCGCATCCAGGTACTGGAAATCCACCCCGGGACGGCTTAATCTAAACCTGTGGTGCAGCAACCGTAATTCCCCGCCCATCCTGCCAGGGGATGGGTGTATATGCATTTTATGCGGAGGTGGACTATGCGTCGATGGCAAATCGTGCTTCTTTTAGGGCCGGTGGCCCTGTTTGCCGGGATCACCCAGACTCTGACCTTCCAGCCCTCCGACTTTACCGTCCGGCCCGTGGACCACGGCTTCGTTGAGGTTTCCTACCCCACGGCCACCGTAGTGGCGCCCCCCGGAGCCCCTGCGTTGCCCTCGGTGGGGGTCAATCTGCTGTTGCCCCCGGGGACCGAGGCCGGCGACCTCCAGGTGGAGGCCGTACAAACGGCATTTCTGGCCAAGGGGATTCCGGCCCCCGTGCGCACCGAGACCTACACCGGGGGACCGGTTCCGCCCGTTGCCGCCCCCGATCCCCAGATCTACCAGGGCGACGGGGTATATCCCTCCCGGGTGGCCGAACTGATCACCACCGGCAACATGGGAGGATACCGGATTGCCGTGGTGCGGGTGAACCCGGTGCAGTTTGATCCCGTATCCGGTACCCTGTGGGTGGTGACCCACCTCCGGTTTACCGTGGACACCCGGCCGGCCCGGCGGGCCGGGGTTTCCCCGCGCCAGGTGGTGGCCGGGGCCCGGGAGGCCTTCGACCGGGCGGTCCGCCGCATCGTGGCGAACCCCGAGGCCCTGAACCTCTATCGGGGCCGCATTGCCGAGGTTCCACTAAGCCAGGTCCACCTGCAGTCCGGCCCGGCTCCCCGGTCCCTGAGCGGGGGACCCTACGCCTATCTCATCGTTACGGATACGGCCTTCGTGGAGGCTCTGGAACCCCTGGCCGATTTCCATACCGCCTGGGGACTCCCCACCGCAATCTACACCGTGGACTGGATCCGTGACCATTACCCCGGCCGAAACCTGGCGGATCGGATCCGTAACTTCATCCGCGAGGCCTATGAGGCCTGGGGGGTTCAGTACCTGCTCCTGGCCGGTGACGCCGATTACGTGCCCTATCAAACCATCTGGCACCCCCAGGCCTACGGGAACAACACCGACTGGATGCCCCCTTCCGACTGGTACTTCTCCAATCTCGACGGCAACTGGAACCTGGACGGCGACAACATTGTCGGAGAATCCGCGGACTCGGTGGACATGTTCCCGGAGCTCCTGGTGGGCCGGGTTCCTCTGAACACCCCGGAGCAGGCCGCACGCTTCGTCTATAAGGTTCTGGTTCACACCACGCGGCCCGGGGGCGACTCGCTCCTGATGAATGCCGATTATCTGAATCGGGTCCTGCTGACCGCCTCCTATCTGGATGGTTCCAACGGCTGGGGCTACGATAAAGCCGAGCGCGTGGCCCTGGTGATCCCGACCTGGATGGAACGGCTAACGGTATACGAAACGCCGGACCACCAGGCTTCGGTGGACGAGTTCCTGAGTGCCATCAACCAGGGCGTAGGGCTGATGTTCGTGGAAGCCCACGGCAGCTACCCCTTCTTTGCGGTCAACAAGGAGCCCTACATTCCCTTCGGCATCCCGGAGATCGCCTACCTGGCCAACCGGGACCAGTGGCCCATCCTGCAAATGGCCACCTGCCACAGCGGGGGCTGGGATAAAACCAGCATTCTGGAGTACCTTCTGCTGGGGACCGATGCCGGGATCGTGGCCGGAATCGCCACGGTACGCCTGGATTATCCCTACAGCGACCTTCCGATGAATCAGCTGTTCTTCCAGGCGTTCTTTGAGGATCCGGCGCCGGTGCTGGGCCTGGGCCTGTTCAACCTCACCCGCCATCTGTGGGCCGTTCAGGTGAACGGCACCAAACGGTACGTGTATCTGTCCAAGGCTCTCCTGGGCGACCCGGCGATGCCGGTGTGGACCCGTAAGCCCGGCAGGCTTCACGTATCCTTCGAGCCACCGACGCTTCACCTGGGACACGATACCCTGAACCTCCAGGTTCGGGATGCCGAAACCGGCGAGCCGGTACCCAACGCCGTCATCGTAGCGTGGCAACCTGAGGGAACGGTGTACCTGCGCACGCAGACCGATGCCGAAGGCCGCGTCTCCCTTCCCCTTTACCTTGTTTCTACCGATAGCCTTCGGCTGACCCTGCAGGCCAATGGATACGCCTATACCCGGCATACCCTGCCGGTGGGCGACCAGGGCGGTGCCCTCCAGCGGGTTTCGGTGGTCTACGCGGATTCCGCTTACGGGGATGCCGACGGGATCCCCGAAGCGGCCGAGTCGGTGTGGGTCCGGATCCGGTTTGCCAACCCCGGAACCGAAACCGTCGTGTCGCCGGTGGTGCGGTTTGTGCCGCTCCATTCCTACGCCCTGATCCCCACGGATTCGGTGGTCCTGGGGGCTGTGGCTCCGGGGGACACGGTGCAGGTCGCGTTTCCCGTGTATCTGGTGCCGGAAACCCCGGATGCCCGGTACCTGAAGTTTCTCCTGCAGGTTTTCCCGTCCGGGAGTCGCTCGGGCGTGCCCGGCGATACCCTGCGGATGTGGGTTCAATCGGCCAAACCGCGGATTTTGCGTATTTATCGAAAACAGGTGGGGGATACGCTGCTACTATGGCCCGAGGTGGTCAACCTGGGCCACGATGAAGCCCGGGGGTTGCACCTGGTGGTATCGCCTGCCACCACCTTTACCGAGGTCCTGGATTCGGTGTATTTCTTGGGTACCTTGGGGCCCCAGGCCCTGCACTTCGATACCCTGTTCCATGCTCCGGTTCGAGTCCTTATGAACACCTCCAACCTGGAGTGGGTTCGGGAAACCTGGCGGATTCAGGAGGCTCGGGGACGGGGCGATACCACCATGCTCCACGCCAACCGAGAGGTGTCTCCGCCCTCGGCCATATGGGTGGAACCTCATCCCGAAGGTGTGCGGATCTATTGGAACCGCCGGTACATGGATGAGGGGTACCTGATTTTCCGGCGCATGGAGGGGTCCACGGAATGGACCCGCCTCACGCTGACGGCCTGGCCTGAAGCCGAGTATGTGGATCTTGGGATGCCCTACGGCCGCCGGGTTTACTACCGACTGGTGACCATCGATCGGTACCGGAACTCCAGTGTTCCCAGCTTCGAGGTCTCCGGCATGGGACAGCCCCCGCTTCTGGAGGGCTGGCCGGCAACCTACGAGGGCGGTGGCGAGTCCCATCATCCGGTGGTGGCAGACTTCGATCCCACGTACCCGGGCCTGGAGATTATGTTCGGTACCGCCACCGGCAAGGTTTACGCCTTCCACGCCGATGGCACATTGGTGCCAGGCTGGCCCGTTACCCTGGATGCACCGGCCCAGGTGTGGAACGGCGTGGCGCTGGGGGATCTGGACAACGATGGGCAACTGGAACTCGTGGTGGCTCCACGCATGATCGACCGGGTGTATGCCTTTGGGTACGACGGCACCCCGGTGGCCGGATGGCCGGTGGACTTCGATGGAGGTGGCAATCCCGGCCAGGAGAGCAGCCGCATGGGGGCCTATGCCACGCCCGTGATCTACGACCTGGACGGCGACGGTCAGCCGGAGGTCCTGATCCACGGCATGTCCGGTAAGGTGTGGTGCTGGCACGGCGACGGTAGCCCTTATTTAGATGGAAGTGGCGGCCTGTTCGCCAACCTGTGGGCTTACCACTGGGATGCCGGCGGCCTGGCCGTCGGTGACCTGGACGGCGACAATGATCCTGAGGTGGTGGTGGCGTCTATTTCTCCTTCCGGAATCCTTTGGGCCTTCCATGCCGATGGTACCCCGGTGGCCGGGTTCCCGGTGGCCCAGCCTCTGGATTCCGGCGATTACTGTCAGAGCGGTGTGGCGTTGGGGGACTTTGCGCAGGACCGTCCGGGATTGGAAATCGCCTTCGTTTGGAGCCACCCCCAGGGGTACTCCGAATATCGGTACCTCAGTGTGGTGGACGCCTCCGGCCAGTTTCTTTCTAACCTCTTCCTGCGAAGTGTAGATGTGGCCGGCGGCATCTATACCCTGCCCGTGTTCGCCGATATCAACAACGACGACCAGCCAGAACTCCTGATTTCCACCCACGACGGCATCCTGGCCTTTGACACCCTGGGCAACCAGGTGGGCGACATGCTGTTCCGGTTCTATCAGCCCCAGAACTTCGCCCAGCCCATCCTGGCCGATGTCAACGGCGACAATGTCAACGAGGTGTTCGGCATCCACGGTGACGGCTACGTCTACGGCTGGAGCCAGGGCCAGGTGCTGCCGGGGTTCCCCATCTTTGTGAACAACGAGATCAAGACAACGCCCGTGGTGGCCGATCTGGATCAGGACGGCGACCCCGAACTGGTGGTCCTGGGCCTGGAGCGGGTGTATGTGTTTGATCTGGAGGGCGTGTTCTCCTTCAGCGATTACGCCTGGCCCATGATCCAGCACGACATTTATCACACCGGCAATGCCGAGGAGAACCCCTGGTGGCGGCGAGGCCGCAAAGGCACCCAGGGCAGCAGCCGGCTGGTGGTCCTCCGGTGGTATCTCGCCCGACCTTTGCCCAACCCCACCCGCCGACAGGTTCGGTTCACCCTGAGCGTGCCCGAGGCTCGGACCTTCCGCCTGGAGGTGTACAACGCCGCCGGGCGCCGGCTCCGCGTCCTGCACGAGGGGCCGCTTGCACCGGGGGTCCACACCCTCACCTGGAACCTGAGGGATCAGGCGGGCCGCCGCGTGCCCCCGGGCCTTTACTTCCTGCGGCTTCAGGCCCCGAAAATGCGCCAAACCCAGCGGGTACTGGTGCTGCCGTGAGATGAAATCTTCGAGAGTTAATTTAAAATTTTAGAATGCGTAGGTTTTGTTTTCGAATTTACTTGTAGATTGCAGAATAGTTGCAAATCTATCAAAAAGGAGGGCGATATGGCTCTTTACGTTTTCATAACAGACGATTGTAAGGAGGATGCTCAGAGGCATGGACAGTCAGAATTATTGTACAACATAAAAATTCGAGTAGAGAAGACGCAACACCTCACAGGATTTGAGTTTTTCTCATCTTCAAACTTTCTCAAGAAAAATATGGGACGGAATCTTCGCCTCATAGGGTATAAAACACCTATAAATAATGATGATGAACTGGTTCTTTTCCTTCGTGTTCTTCCTAGAAGCAGTCAAGAGTACAAGTATTTCCTTGAGAACTGGGAGCATAATACAGATGAAGTGATCCGTCGCTTTCGACCTTACAGTGAGCAAGATCTTAAAGAAATCCATCGAGAGTTGACGAAGGTTTCCCCTGCCCCTCCTCCTCCGGAGCCAAGTGTGGAGGAACGGGCATGGCTGTACGAAGTGTTCTCAGTAGAAAAACCAGAAGATGATTTGATTGTATTAGAGACAGAGGCATGGGTGAAAAAAATGCGAGCTCCACAAAACCGGGAATTCCTTGCTTTATACCATCAGATACTTGAGCAATTAGACCTTGACCAACTCCATACAGCTATACGAAATACCGATATTAATATTCATTGGGGAAGTAATAACCGGTTTGGTATCGCTTATCTATATAGAAAGGATATCAATCGACTGGTCTTACTTGAACCCTTACGACACACTGACAATAATAGAGACGAAATTCTAGAGGAACATCGTACAAGACTCGGACAGGTTGGTGAAGGACAATCAGATCTCGTGAGGATAGCAGCACGTTCTTATCCTTTTTTGATGATACTCGATCAAGACGCCTGGCTTGCAATTCAGAAGGATGAAGAAGCGAATTTAGCGCTGTCCCCCGAAGAGGCAGGGCTCCTGGAATCTGTTCGTCGAACTGGGTCCATGTACCCTCTCTTTATTAATGGGCGTGCTGGTAGTGGTAAATCAACAATGTTACAATATCTTGCCGCAGATTATCTTGATTTTGCGATGCGAAGAGGTGTTACTCATCAACTACTCTATATGACATCAAGCCGAGATTTACTGGAGCACGCTCGAAAGATTGTGAAGAGTTTGCTTACCGCCCATCATAAACGTTTGCTGGTGGGTGTTCCTAATTCAAAAAGGATTGACGAAGCACTTGAGATATCTTTTCGAGTTTTTCATGATTTTCTCTACTCGTTATTACCATTGAGGGTACAAGAAAAGTTACCGAAAGAAAAATACGTAGACTATGCTCGGTTCCGACAACTGTGGGAAAAAGAATTCGCAAGACGCCGGGAAGCGCGGCGTTTATCTCCGGATATAGCATGGCACGTGATTCGATCCTACATCAAAGGAATCCGCTCCAGTCATGATGATGAATTAACCCCGGAAGAGTTTAACGCACTCCCTCGGCGACGCCGTTCGGTGTCACATGAAACTTATAAGAAAATTTATGAACAGGTATGGCGCCGATGGTATAAAAGACTTTGTGACCGGGAGAACTTTTGGGATGATCAGGATTTGGCAGCCTGGGTGTTGGAGTTAGACTTGGCACGGCAAGTTGATTGTGCAGCCATATTTTGTGATGAGGCTCAAGACTTTACTCCTCTTGAGTTGGATATCATTTTTCAATTATCGTTATTCGGACGGCGTTCACTGCAACCAGAAGAATTAAAAAGAGTGCCTATCGTTTTTGCGGGAGATCCTTTACAAACGATAAATCCAACGGGCTTCCGGTGGGATACTGTGCGAGCTGACTTTTATGATCGGTTCCGAGCCGTGCTTGGTCCTTATCGAAGAGCCCATGTTGATATAACGTACAAAGAATTGAGTTTCAATTACCGGTCAAATCCGGGTATCGTGAAATTCTGTAATTTAATTCAATTAGCTCGCGCGGCGTTACTTGGTATTCCTGGAATCCGCCCACAAGAATCTTGGTGGGTTGATGAGCCTATACAAACAGTTTGGTTTTCGTTAAATAAAGAGGCAACGAAGGAAGGTCTCCGCAGACGTCCAGATTTCGTGAAGTTGGTTAACTGTGAACAGGGTGAAGAAAATGGTTACGTTGAGCGCGATGAGATACTTAAGGACACACAAGAAAAAGCAGAGGGCGTGTATCGGAATGTCTTCAGTCCGATGCGTGCAAAAGGCTTGGAGTTTCCGGCTGTTGTCCTTTACCGTTTTGGTGAAACAGCCCCAAGAGATTTTGCAAAACTTCTAAAAGGAGAGATAAATCTGGATGAACCCGAGAAGCGATTGCCTTACGAATATTTTTTTAATCGTCTTTATGTTGCTGCAAGCCGAGCGAAGACGCAGCTTATCATCGTGGATTCAAGCCATGCCTTGAGAAAATTTTGGCAGTTTGCAACCGACATAGAAGTAGTAAATCGCTTGATGGAGAAAGCGGGGGGAGCAGACAGATGGAGGGGGTACATTGCGCATCCCGTCCCAGGAGCTGAGCAGTGGTGGCGCGGGAAGAGAATCGATCCTAGAGAGCAAGGAGAAAACTATGAGCGTGAGGGCTGGGCAAAACGAGATTCGTACTTACTTAGACAAGCGGCTCTTGCATATCGGAGCGCGGGAGACGAAGATGCTGCTGGTAAATGCCTTGCTGGTGCTTACGAACTGGAAGGGGATTACAGCAAGGCAGGGGATAAATATCGTGAGCTGGGACGCCATGATGAAGCTTTCCGATGCTACTGGATAGGAAAAAATTGGTCACAAATAAACAACTTGGTGGCAGAAGACCCAACCTTGACCTCACGGCTTGAAAGCCGTGCAGCAGATTTTATGACGCAGCAAACAAGTTTACCTAAGGCTTTTTTGGAGCGGTTGATAGAGGCTGCCAGAGATGACAAATGGCTACAACGAATTCGGAGTGACGGTACATGGCATTTTGTAATCCAAAGAATAACAGAACGCTTGCAAAAATCTGATGATAGCCTGGGTCTTTTATGGAGAGGACTCTGGGATGCGTTTGTTCGTTTTCGTGCAGTAGGAATCCTACTTTCGCCTGCCCATCTTGCTCTGATTGCATACAAAGCAGGTGAATTACCTGAAGCTGTGAGACTTTGGGAAGAAGCAGGGGGTACTAACCGGCATGAATATCTGGATGCTAAGGCTCGAGTTGCCCCGTTCCCTGAAAACATAGTCTGGTTGCACAAACTTGGAAAATTCAAGGAAATAATTCTACAATGGAATGCTAACTTTGAGAGTATTTCTAATATTGAAAGGCTAGGAGATCCTGTACTCTCCGCCGTCCTAGATGCGGCAATTGAGCAGGAAAATATTCCTTTAGCGCTGGAAATATTGGAGCG
The DNA here is from genome assembly GCA_015489295.1 of Caldifarciminota bacterium. The sequence continues at coordinate 1,540 of WGAB01000071.1, read as the reverse complement.
TATCTCCGATATTGACGAGATAAAGCTGGGAAAAGTTATGAACAAGGCAGTCAAAATAGACGCAAGCTTGGTAACGAAGACTTGTGTTTTAGCTATTCGTATGTTTGTACACACCCGGAATTGGAATGCAGCTTTGGCTGCTGCTGAGAACGCAGATTTTTCTGGATTGCCGGGAGTTTCAGTAGGTAGGATACAGGAAATTTTGCGAACTTCTGGTGGCGCTGAAGCCGTTTTCCGAGCGTGCGTTCAAGAATTAGCAATGTCTGAGGATCTCCCTATGGAAACGGCTAAGAGCCGAGAGATTATTGCTGAGTTCCTGTATCGCCACTTTATAGTTATTGGTAAAACAGACACGCCCCTAAATTTGAGGGGTCTTCCCCCCGAAGTAGTGGGAGCTTCCATAGAACGTGCGGGGAAAATTGTTTATGCTATTCAGTTCTATGAACGTCTCCTCAAAAATGCATCCACGAAAAGTTTGCGGAATTTCGCCGCTGAGCGTCTCGTGAAAAACCTGGAACGCTACGCGGTGTACCTCCGTAGTAGAGGGGATGAGGCCAGAGCTAAAGAGAGAGAGTCCAGAGCTTGGGAGATTCGGAACCAATTTGGATTGTCCCATCAGAAGATAATAGAATACCCTGCCGTGAACATTCATGCTATGCGTGAAGAACCTACAGAATGGGATTTTGGGCCCCTCAAAATTATCTGGATAAAACAGAAAAATCGGCTCCGCATTGAGCATCGCGAACGTCTTGAGAGTGTGTCACTGTATATTGATACACTAAGCATGAGGGGAGAAGTCAGGGTTTCTATAATTTCACGGCGGAGGAAGGGAGAATTGAAGGCTTGGAGAATACGTGACTGGAACGTGAGGGTGGCAGTTTTGAAGCAAAAAGACAACGATCTCGTTGCTCTAATTGAGTCAAACAGTAAAAAGATCAAGTGTACGATGAAAATGTGAGTTTATAATTGTGAATGATATCATCAGTTCTAGTCCGGGAACACCACACTGAGGAGCAGGGAGTACCGGCGTAGGGTGGCGAAGCCGGTGGGGCGCTGGTCCAGGAGGTTCTCGGCCCGAAACTCCCCCTGAACCACCCGGAACAGGTCCGCGTGGACGCCCGCATCCCAGCGCACATAGGACACCTGCGGGGCGACGGACACCCGGCTCCACGGCCGGAGCACCACCCGGCCCTCATAGAGGGGCACCGAGAGGCCGGTTTCCAGGCCTGCGGCGGTGCGGAGCAGCGTATCCGGCCCGGCGGCCACCCCCGCGAGGGCGGCAAAGGCCTTTAGCGCCAGGGGACCCAGGTTCCGGTGAAACTCCAGCCGACCGGTCAGGGTCAATGCCTGGGAGGCGCACCGTGCCCCCTCCGGCCGCCAGAGCCAGAGGTCGTGCTGCCGGGCCGGATACGCTGCTCCGCACCGCCGCAGGCCTGGAAACCGGCCTCTCGGTGCCCCTCTATGAGGGCCGGGTGGTGCTCCGGCCGTGGAGCCGGGTGTCCGTCGCCCCGCAGGTGTCCTATGTGCGCTGGGATGCGGG
>WGAB01000070.1 GCA_015489295.1 Caldifarciminota bacterium | reverse complement strand
TTCTCACCGATTTCTCCATCTGGTATTGGCAGCCTCCTTCCTGGGCATCGGGATGCACACCCGTGCCTCCACCATCATAGCCGCGCCGCTTGCCGTGGGGTACCTGTGGCTTTGCTTCCGCGATAAGAACCAGCGAAAACTCTTCTGGAAGGCCGCTTCGGTGTTTTCCCTCGCCCTGGCTCCCTTCATCGCCCTGCAACTGGCCTACAACTTCTACCGCTACGGGAATCCCCTCGAGTTCGGCTATGGGCTTAAGGGCGATTATTTCATTCTCTCTCCGCTTACCATCTTGCACAACGCCTTCGCTACCTTGGTGAGCCCCTATGGGGGGCTTTTCGTTTGTGCTCCTGTGCTCCTGTTTTCCCTGATCGGGGCACGGGAATTCTTCCGAAAACACCGGGAGGAGGCCTGGCTTCTCGTGGGCACGGGTGTGGTGTTCTGGCTGTTGTTTGCGGCCTGGTGGTACTGGTTCGCCTTTTACGCGGGAGGCCCCCGATTCCTCGGCCAGATCCACTTCCTGTTCCTGCCCTTCCTGGCTCAGGGCCTGGAACATCACCACCGCTGGCCCGGGTGGTTTCGGGGGCTTTTCTGGGCGGCCTTCGTGTGGGGCTTTGTGGTAAATGCTTTGTACATTGTGGCGTCCCCTCGGCGTGTTCGCTACATCGAGGGGGTTCGGAATCTCGTGGAGCACCGCCCCGCAACTCCCCCCAATCCCACGCCGGGGGAAGTTTGGAATCCGCTCAATTCTCACATCATGGAACAATTCCGGCAGGTTGTGGACATGGTGGTGCAGAGAGAGATCCGAATCGTTCCGCAACCACCAATTCGGAAGTTCTTTAACACCCCCAACTTCTGGTGGTTGCATTACCGGAACATGGGGGTATCGCTTTTCTGGATCTACCTGGCCGTTGTGATCCTTTTAGGGCTGGCCCTCTGGAGCGCCGGCCAGCTGAGACGGGCCTACGACCTTTCCGGCCAGGGCCACTCTTCCCTACGGCGATAGATTTCCTTTCAGCGGTTGCTCAGCCGGGTGCCTGCACCACTCCCGGCACCATTTGCCAGGAGCGCGATTCGTGTTTCAGCAACCTTCCGCGCCCTGGCTACCGCACCAGCAAAAGTTTCCGGGTGGAGCGGTGGTCTTGCTGGCGGAGGCGCACGAAGTACACGCCGGCGGCCACCGATCGGCCTGCATCGTCGCGGCCGTCCCAGGTGACCTCATGGCGCCCGGCGGGCAGGGTGCCGCGGACCAGGGTCCGCACCCTCCGGCCTGCCGCATCGTACACGGCGAGTTCCACGGCTCCAGCCTTCGGCAATGCAAAGGCGATGCGGGTCCGGGACCGCACGGGGTTGGGATACGGCGGCGCCAGGAAGAACCGGTACGCCGAACCTCCGGCCGTCTCCTCCACCCCGGTCAGGACCCCAAAGAAGTTCAGGAGGGCCCTGGTGAAGTTCCCAAGACTGTGTTCACCCTGGCCCTGCAGGCCACCGAGTTCCAGCGACGCTCCCACGGTCCTGTACCCGGCCTCGGTGTTATCGTAGGCCACAGCGCAGTAATAGGCCGGTGACTGGTTTTCCAGCAGGTTCTGGGCGCCGGGGGCCGCCTCCAGATGGTCAATCCAGTTGTTCTCGCCCGTGTACGAGAAGAGATACCCTTCGGCAAAGGTGCCCGGAACACCGGCCACGGTGCCGAGGTCGCCGGATCCATCATCCGTTGCATCAATGCCGAAGTAGGGCCCAAAGTCAAAGGCACCCACCGAGGGATCGTAGTACCACACGTCGCCGCCCTCCATGTACAGGTTGCCGTGGCTCTCCACCAGATAGGACACCAGAGCCTGGGCCAGGGGATCGTCCGGCTCAATGCGGGTGTTGTTCGGGTAGATTCCCAGGAGCACGAAGATGGAGCGGTAATAGGAGATTTCCTCCAGGTAATCGCCGGCATCGGTGGCATAGACTCCCACGAGGTCCAGGGAATCGGCCAGGAAGGCATGGAGCCAGGGGCCAGTGAGGGGCGTCGGATCCAGATCTAAGATCAGGAAATCGCCGCCCAC
>WGAB01000069.1 GCA_015489295.1 Caldifarciminota bacterium | reverse complement strand
CGACGGCGTGGATCTGAACCGCAACTTCGCGTACCGGTGGAGTGCGGCCAGCCCGGACACTTGTTCCTCCTATTACCGGGGTCCGGCGCCCTTCTCCGAGCCCGAGGCCGCGGGCGTCCGCGACCTCTGCGAGCGAATGTACCACATCCTGGCCGTCCATTACCACTCGCCGGCCCTGAGCCAGGGCGAGATCGTGTACACGCCCTACAGCAGCGCGCCCGAGTTCCCGCTGTTTTACGACCTGGCCATTGATCTCGCCCACCACATTCCCAACGATGCCGGCACCGGCACCTACCAGGCCCTGTACGGCGGCGAAGACCCCGGCAAGGCCCGGAACTGGCAGTACGCCACCCTGGGCACCTTCGCCTACGATGTAGAAATCTGCTCGTACCGGGTGCAGGTGCCGGGCTGGGAGGTGGACACCATCGTGAACCACAACCTGCAGGGCCTGTTCTGGCTGCTGGACCGCGTGCTCCACGGGCCGGCGCTGTGGCTGGAGGTCCGCGAAGCGTACACGGGCCGGCGGGTGGATCCCATAGAAGTCACGATTCTGGAACTGGACACCCGGCCAGAGATGCCCCGCCGCTCCGTGCGGGAGGGCTCGGGCTTTATGTATCGCTTCCTAAACCCCGGCACCTACCAGGTGGTAGTCTGGCCCCAGTGGTGGCTGCCGCCGGAGACCCTGCAGGTGACCGTGGGCACCGAGGGCGCCCATGTGGTGCTGGAGATCCCACCCAAACTGAACCAACCCATCGTGCGGCCCACCGTGACCCGGCAGGGCCCGGTGGAGGTGGTATGGACCAACAGCATCGGCATGCGCCAGCCCATTGTCCTGTACCTGGTGGATGCCTCGGGCCGCCGTGTGTGGGGCCTGGAGCAAACCCTGGAACCCGGCGGGTACCACTGGACCGTGCCCCTCACATCGTTGCCCCGGGGCGTGTATTTCCTGTGGTTCCGAACCTTTCCCCGGATGGTGGACTGGAACCTGTATACCCCTGCCTTTCAGGCATCATACAAAATCGTGAAACTCGGAGGTTCCCGATGAAGCATCGGTTTGTTTCCGTAGGCATCGCCCTGCTGGCCACGGTGGCCGTGGCCCGGGGTTCCATCCTGCATGGTGTCTCTTACCACGGCGACACCCTGTGGATCGCCGTGCTCCACGACAGCCTGGTCAACGCCCTCTACTCGCCCGACCGGGGCACCACCTGGTACTCACGCAACGCCCTGGCCGGCGGCCAGGTGAAACCCATGTGGGACCTAGACTTCGTGAACGGCACCACCGGCTGGCTCGCGGGTGATGTCAGTTTTGTGTTCTACACGGAGGACGCCGGCCAGTCCTGGACCCTGCAGAACTACGGCGGCAGCAAGTACATCACCCGCATCCGGATGCTGAACGACCAGGTGGGCTGGGCCGCGGCCGGCGACAAGATCTGGTTCCGCACCACGGACGGCGGCCAAACCTGGCAATGGTACCTGGTGCTGGAGGGCCGCATGACCGATTTCTACGGCGTCGCACCCATCAGCGCCGACGAGTGCTTTATGGCAGGCGGCATCCCCTTCGGCGTGGACGGCGGCCAGGGCATGATCTTTCATACCACCGACGGCGGCCAAACCTGGGACCTGCTGCGCGACGACAGCACCTACGACTACCTGGACACCTGGTTCGTGGACGGCCAAACCGGCTGGGTGGTGGGCGGCACCGACACGGGCAACTACGAGCCCATCATCCTGCACACCACGGACGGCGGCCAAACCTGGCAGGACCAAACGCCCCCAGTGGGCCACACTTTGCGGGCCGTGCAGTTCGTGAGCGCCACCGAAGGCTGGGCCGTGGGCAAGTTCGGCACGATCCTGCACACCACCGACGGCGGCCAAACCTGGCAACTCCAGCCGGCCCCCACCCAGGTGACCCTGTTTGACCTGGACTTTCAGGACGCCCTGCACGGCGCAGCCGTGGGGGATTCCAGCGTGCTGCTCCTGACCGACGACGGCGGCCAAACCTGGCAGCGGCTCACCGTGGAGGTGGCCGAGGCTCGGCCCTGGCCGGGCGCTGCCGGCACCGGCCCCCGCACCCTGTGGGTTCGGCAGGGCCGGCTCGAGCTACCAGCAGGTCAATGGACCGCCTACTCGGCTGAGGGACGAAAACTCTTTACCCTTCGAGTGCCCGCTGGAAGCCGGGTTCCCTGGCCTGCCCTCCTTCCCGAAGGCCTGTACTTCCTGAAGCAGCCCGGCCGTACCCTGCGGGTGATGGTTCTTCGTTAAGGATCACTCCGGCAACGGCACAAAGCCCATGTGGTAAAGGTAGGGCTCGTGGAGCCAGAGCCCGATCCCCTGGTGCCACATTTCCGTGTTGAACAGGCCCAGGAACCCCAGGTTTCGAGGCTGGGTGGTGTACACCGCCACCTGGTACTCTCCGGGTTTCAGACCAGCCCTCTGGGCGGCCGCACGGATGGCCTCCACCACACCTCCCAGGCTGTCGACCAGGCCCAAGGAATCGGCCCGGAGGCCCGACCACACCCGGCCCCGGCCCAGCGAGTCGACCCGGGCCACCGGAATTCCGCGGCCCTCGCTCACCCGACGAAGAAAGGCCTGATACCCCCGATGCAGGTACCGGTCCAGGGCGGCCAGCTCCTCGTCGGAAAGGGGGCGCCAGAGGGACCAGGCGTCGGCGTGGGGAGATAGCAGTACGGTATCCCGGGTGAGCCCCCACCGCCGGAACAGGTTGCCCAGGGCAAACTTGGCAGCCAGGATGCCGATGGATCCGGTAATGGTGCTCCGGTCGGCAAAGATGAGGTCGGCGCCACAGGAAATGTAGTAGCCGCCGGAGGCCGCCAGTCGCCCCATGGAGACCACCACGGGTTTCTTTGCCCGCAGGTCCCGTACCGCCTGCCAGATGATGTCGGAGGCCAGGGCTGAGCCGCCCGGGGAGTTCACCCGCAGCACCACAGCCCGCACCCTGCGGTTGGAGGCCAGATTTCGGAGCAGCCGGGCCACCGAAGAGGAGCCGATGTACTTGCCGCCGATCACGGGCCAGGGCGAGGTGCCGCTCCGGCCGGTCACGATGCTTCCCTCCAGGGTTACCACGGCCACCTGCGGTGGCTCCGGCACCCAGCGGAAGGTTTGCATCTGCAGGTTTCCGGAGGCATAGGCCACGAGCGACTTTTCGCGCCGGGTTTTCCAGCGGTGCCGCAGGGTTTTCTCTAAGCGGTGCCGCGGCACAAGGGTGTCCACCAGGCCCAGGGTTTCGGCCTGCTCGGCATCGCCCAGGAACCCGTGGTACAGCAGCGAATCCAGGCGTTCGGCCGGTACCCTGCCCCGCTTCAGGAGGTCTTCCCGCACCACCCGCTGGATGTCCACGAGCAGGGCGCGGGTCTGCTCCCGGTCGGCTTCGGACATCCGGTCCCGGATCAGGGGTTCCACAGCCGACTTGTAGCGGCCGATATGGGGGGCCTGCACCTCAATGTCCAGTTTCTCCAGGGTGTGCTTCAGGTAAATTTTCTCCACACCAAGGCCGGTCAGGAGCACCATACCGGTGGGGGGCATGAGGACCTGATCGGCGCCACTGGCCAGATACAGGCCCTTCAGCGTGAGCACCTCCAGGTAGGCCGCCACCGGCTTGCCGTAGGCCCTCAGGGTGTCCAGGGCCTGGCGAATCTCCTCCAGCTGGTTCCAGGCCAGGGCTTCTGGGTTTTCCAGTTGCAGCAGCACGCCCCGAACACCAGGGTCCCGGGCGGCCTGCCGCAGGGCCAGCAGGAGTTCCGTAAAGGAGGGTCTGCGGGTCCACAGGCCCGTCGCCGGGTCCTCGGATATCGGTCCTGTCAGGGCCCATTTGAGGTACCGCCGTTGAGGGATCCAGGAGGGATACGGACGCCTGGAAACCGCCGCCGTAACCTGGGTTTCCCTGCGGGTACTCTGCCCCACGCCCACGCGGATCCGGGAGAAAGACAGGTCCAGGCCAGCCCGGAACACCGGATCCTCGAGGTCCGGAGTGGCACTCCAGGAGGCCTCCAGGTGTACCCCCTGTGTGGGTTGCACAAAGGCCCCCACCTGGAACCGCACCTCGGGGTCGCCGCTTCGGGCGAACCGCGCGTTGGCATCCGCGTACAGGGTGAGCCCATCGACCCCAGGTCGAAGGGCGAGCCCGCCAGCCGCGGCAAAGGTGCGATCCCGGAAGCCCCAAACCCGGGCTCCGAAGGACCCATAGCGCTGGCGGAACAGGGTGGCCACCTGCGCCCCGGCCGACGGCCCGGTCCGGGCGGCCAGGCCCAGGCGGAACGGACCCTTCACCGACATGCCGACGCCCACCTGCAGAACCCGATCCGTGGAAACCCCGTAGGCCAAGGGGCCAAAGGCCACGGCCACTTCGCCGGTTTGCTCTCGGGCCGTCAGTACCCATCCCTGAAACAGGCCAATGGCCGCAGGGTTGGTCCAGAGGGCGTATTCCGGCGGCACCGCCGACACCGAGCCTCCACCGGCCAGGGCGCTCCAGAGCATCGCGGCGAGCCACAGCATCACGACGCCCTCCCCTGGAGCAGGTAAAGGCCCAGCAGGATGAGGAGCAGAGGCCAGAAGCGGATCAGGTCCCAGGCCGGGAAAAACTCGCCGATGAGCAGCAGGGCGCCCACCACGATCAGGAGGATCCCGGTATTGCGGCGAAGACGGCGCAGGTGCTCGACGTCGGTTTCACCCGGGGGCGTCTGGGTTTCCTCCTCGATGGGGCGTTCAGGTATCAAGATCCAGGCCACGAGGTACAGCAGTACGCCGACGCCGGAAAACAGCAAAGCCAGGAACACCAAACGCACGAGAATCGGGTCGATTTCCAGATACTCGGCGATCCCGCCGCACACGCCGGCCACCATCCGGTCGCGGCGGGACCGATACAGTCTTCTGGGCGGCGAAGTTTGCCGCGTCATGACCGTTCACCTCCTCTCCGGAAGAGTCCTCTGGGGACGGACCGCCGGGTGCTTTGCCGAGCCCATCACCCGGTGGCTCAGGGCCACAAGGTCCTGGTCGTCCACGGTGCCGTCGCGGTTGACATCCCCGAGGTCCAGGGGGTCCGGAGCCTCACCCCCGTGGTACAGATAGTCGGCCAGCAGAGCGAGATCCAGGGAGGTCAGCCGACCGTCCTGGTCCAGATCGCCATAGAGCCACGCGGCAACGGCAAGGTGGACGGGAACCGGGGTAACCGGGCGATCGGGATCGTTGCTGTGCACGTACAGGGTGTCGGCATAGGTGCCCGTGTCCAGTTCGGTGGCGTCGAACACGAGGCGGATCTCGGCCTGTTCTCCGGGGGCCACGGTGCCGGAGGTGGGCGAGAACCGGATCCAGCGGGCGGGCACGGCGATTTCCACGGCCAGTTGGTTTTCCACATAGGCGGCGTTGTACACCACCGGCAGGCCATCGGTGCCCTCCGGATTCTCGATGCCCACCGTGGCCGAGGTGAGGTCGCCCTGCATGTCCAGGTACTGGAACAGGATGCGCCCGTCCGGGTAAAGGATCACCTCAAAGGTGTAGGGAGCAGTGCCGCCGTAATGGGGCACCCCGCTCCATTCCACCACGAACCGGTCGGCGGTGGAATCGTACAGCGCATAGACCTCGCCGTCGGTACTGGGATTCAGGTCATCCCAGAAGGGAGCAATGAAGGCGTTGGGGAGCGTGGTGCTGGGGATGGGATCGTTGGAAAAGTCGGTGCCGTCGGAACCAAAGGTCAGGTAGCCGTTGGAGGACACGGTTACGCTGGTGTAGGACGAGCCGTAAAAGGGGAAGGCCCAGGGGAGGTCCACCACAGCGGAATCATCGTCCCCCAGGGCCAGGGGTGCACCCGTGCTGGAAATCTCGATCCAATCGAAGGAAGGGCCACCGGAGGCGTTGGAATCCCGCCACTCGTACCCAAAGCCATCGGGCCCGCCGGAACCCTTGGTCGGGGGGAACCCGTGGGCCTCGGGAGCCCCTTTACCCTGCGCCTGCGTCTTGGGCACAAATGCCAGCCGCTGCTGGGCCCGGGTCTTGCTCGCCGAGTACGAAAGGGAAAACGCCAGGGAGCGCTCCCCCTGGTTCTGAATCCACAGGGTGCGCACCAGGGAATCGCCCGCCACCACGGTTTCGTCAAAACTCTCCGGAGTGAGCACCATCCGAGGCGGGCTCACCGAGGAACCCAGGAAAAAGTCCATGATGCCCTGCAGGAGCAGCGTTTTCCGACTGGCGCCGTCCTCGAGGCCTCCCAGTTCAAAGGAGAGGCCCACGGTACGGTAAGTGCCGGCGTCGTTGGCCACGCCACAGCCATAGGAGGGGCTGCTGTTGGCAAAAATGAGGAATGCCGTCGTGGTCCCGGGTTCCAGGTGGTCGATCCAGCTGTTTTCCCCGCCATAAGCGAAGGACATGCCTTCGGTAAAGGTCCCATTCTGGCCTATCACCGTTGCGAGGTCACCGGAACCGTCGGCCAGGGCGTGGATGCCAAAGGAGGGCCCGAAATCATGGCCGCCCACCGTGGGGTCGTAGTACCACACGTCGCCGCCCTCCAGGTACACGTTGCCACCCTGGGCCAGGTAATCCTCGATCCACTGGGCTTCGCTGCTCCCCGCCTGGATGCGGTAGTTGTCGCTGTAGATGCCCACGCACACGAAGAGGGTGCGGTAATAGGGCAGGTCGTCGGCATAGTCGCTCAGGGAGGTGGTGTAGTCGCCGGTGTAGCCCAGGGAATCCTTCAGGATGCTGTAGATCACGGGGCCGGACGAGTGGTTGGGATCGGGGTCCCATACCAGGAAGTCGCCGCCCACACCGATTACCACCTCAAAGGTATCGGCAAAGGTGTAGAAGCCCGAAGACCACACCACAGCGAAGCGGGCCGCATGGTGCAGGGGGGTGGAGGGATCGGCCCGGAACACAAAGCCCGAGCCTGCGACCTCGGCACCGGCGTCAACGCTCCCGTACTCGGCCACCGAGTCCACCAGCTGGATGTAGGGGTCAGAGGTGCGCAGGAGGCCGGTCACCCCCTCAAGGCCGAGGTGGCCCACGTTGTGGGCGGCAGGGTACACGGTGGTCGGTTCCCCGGGGTCCACGGTGCTGTTGCCCGAGGAATCGTCCACGGTGACCTGCCCCAGCACGAGTTTTGGCGCATACACGGTCATGGAAAAGGACGAAACGGTGGAATCCCCCAGTGTGTAGGTGAACACCAGGGTGAAGCCCAGGCTCTGGCCGTCGGCCAGGTCCTGGGAGAACTCCAGGCCGTAGGCATCGGGCACGATCACCGAATCGCCCGGGGCCAGGGTGCCGAAGGTCTCCTGGCTGTCGGTCAGGGTCACCCCCGACGGAGCCCGCAGAATACCCTGCACCCCGTAGGCTGTTTGGGTTCCCACGTTCTTCACGCACACCGTGAGGGTGGCCGATTCGGCCGGGTTCGGGTGGCCATCGCCGTTGCCGTCGTTCAGGGTCCAGGAGTGAAGGCTCACATAGGGGCCCTCCGTCTGGGGAAGCACCTGGGTGTAACTGGGGGCGTGGTTGTGGGCGGTCACGGTCACAAAGAGGGTATCGTTTGCCGCCACGGTCACTGGCAGGGTCACCTGGCCCGAGGCATCGGTGTAGCCCGAGGCCACCAGGCTGTCGGCTGCGTTCCGAATGCCCACCAGGGCATCGGGCACCGGGCCGGAGGGGTCGGTGACGGTCACCGTCAGGTTCTGGGTTCCCAGGGGCAAATGGTCGGCGTGGTCCACATACAGGGTTTCCGGTGCCTGGGTAAAGACGTCCAGGGCCGGATCGCCGAAGAGGTTGTACATCTCAAAGTACCGTCGCACGGTGCCGGTGTTGCCGTAGTGCAGGTACAGGGCGTACTTGGCGGTATTCACGAAGCCCATGACCCACACGATGTTCGAGTCGAACTGGGCGTCAAACATGCGGCGTTCCAGGACATCGTCCTCGTCCCAGTAGGAGGTGACCGAGGACCCCAGGGCCGCCACGGCGCCCCTGTCGGGTGCCCGGAGCCATGCCTCCATGAAACAGGTATCGTAGGCGGCGTAGGAGCCGGTGAGGCAGGCAAAACTCTCCACCAGGGGGTAGCGGTCCGTGTTGGTGAGGTTGTAAACGTCGGAGATGCCAAAGGAGGGGCCGGCCCAGCCCTGTTCGTAGCCGTGGCCGGAATACACGGCCAGGGCGCGGCCGTCGTTCAGGGCGGTGGCCACCGGCGTGCCGGTTCCGTAGTACTCAAACAGCGAATCGGCCACCATGCCGTGGGCCCGGACCACGCCCATGGCATACAGATGGGTCCCCTCGGCCACCTGGTGGTAACTGGCATCGTCGGAGGCCATGAAGTAGGCCCGCTGGGCCCAGGCCCGCCCGGCCGACCAGGCGGTTTGCTGGTACGAAAGGGCCTTGTTGACGACCTGGGCGAGTTCGTCGGCCGAGGATACGCTCCACCGGCCCACGTAGACGTCCGGAAAGTAATCGGCATCGTCCATCAGGCCGTAGTTGAGGTCGGTGTCCGGGTTGCCGGTGCCCTGGCCGGTGAAGTTCGGGATCGCGTCGACGTCCCCCACGAGCAGCACAAAGGACGGGGGAACGCTCCAGGTGTTGTAGGCGTTCTGGATGTACTGCCGGATCTCGGTGGCCGAGGTGCCGACTTCCGAAAGCGGCGCAACGGTCACGTGGTACCCCCGGGCCACCAGCCACCCGGCATAGGGGGCGAGGGTGCTCTGGTACGCATCCGGCACCAGGATCAGGTAGCCGATGGGGGCCGGAGGCACCCGATCCAGGGTTGCGGAGTTCACGGCCAGGCGTTTCAAGGCACCCAGGAAGGGGGCGCTGAGTTTTTCCGGGTGCCGGATTGTCGGCGGGGGAACGGTCACGGTTAGATCCAGCTCCAGGAGCTCTATCTGGTTCTGGGCCGGGCGATACTGCACCGGATACACTTCCAGAAGCACCAGGGGCTGGCCCCGAAGGGTGCCGGCGGGCTTCACCCGCCAGAGGAATCCCGGGTAGGGGGCGTCCTGGGCATAGCGCTCCTGGTTCCAGGTGAAGGGCACCTTTGCACCCGGCACCTTGGGCACCGGCGGCTGCACCGGCTCCAGTGGCGTAGCCCCCAGGTCCACGACCCGGCGCCGCCGCACGTGAACGGAAACCTGCACCTCCTCGGGCGATGCCGCGAGGAAGAGGCGCCGGAGCACCGGCACCCGGGGATCACCAGGGGTCGACGTTACCCCCAGGCCCTCCACCGAAAACCGCAAAAAGGTGTGCCCGGCATGGGCGACGGTTTGCCTCTGCAGGTTTTCCAGGGTAAGGGAAATCCGGGTTTGGGAGCCGGCATTCTGGATTCGGAGCCCGGCCCCCAGGGGGAACGCCGCGAGGAGGACAAGCAACCATCCTGCCATAGGCCTCATCTTAAAACCTCCTTACCAGAAACGAAGCCGGGGTTCCCCGCGAACCTGCGAGGAACCCCGTCGACGTTGGTTACGCTTTTCAACCCCTTCAAACGGTGGCCCGGCGAGAGAACAGCCGCATCAGCACGGCCATCTCGGTGTACAGCCGGTTCTCCGCCTGGTCCAGGACCACAGACCGGGGCGAATCCAGCACCTCGGCTGTGATCTCCTCTCCCCGATGGGCGGGCAGGCAGTGCATCACCCGCACGTCCTCGGGAGCGTAGCTCAGCAGTTCGCGGTTCACCTGGTACGGTTGAAACACGCGACGGCGCTCCTCGGCCTCCTCTTCCTGGCCCATGGAGGCCCACACGTCGGTGTACACGAAGTGGGCGCCCTTGACCGCCTCGCGGGGGTCGGTGACGATCCGAATCTCGGCGCCGGTCTTCTGGGCAATTTCCCGGGCCTTCTCCACATACCTGCGCGGCGGCTCATAGCCCTTGGGCGATGCGATGACAAAGGTCCCACCCAGCAGGGCGGTCATGAGCATGAGGGAGGTGGCCACATTGTTGCCGTCACCGATAAAGGCCAGGTGCACCTTCCAGGTGTGGGCGTACTCGTAGATGGTCATGTAATCCGCCAGAGCCTGGCAGGGGTGTTCCCGATCCGACAGGGCGTTGATCACGGGAATCCGGGTTACCCGGGCCAGGGTTTCCAGGGTCTCGTGCCGAAACACCCGGGCCACGATACCATCGACCCAGCGTTCCAGATTTCGCCCCACGTCCTCCACGGGTTCCCGCACCCCCAGGCGGATGTCGCCGGGGGCCAGATAGGTGAGGTCGCCACCCAACCGGCGGATGGCCACCTCAAAGGTCACCCGGGTCCGGAGCGAGGGCTTCTCGAAGATCAGGGCCAGGTGCTTGTCCTTCAGCACCCGGGGATACTCGGCGCCGCGTTTGATGCGCAGCGATTCTTCCAGAAGGCCGATCAACTCCTGCCGGTTCAAATCCAAAACCGAAAGGTAGTCCTTGGTCATGGACCCCTCCTACTTTTTCTGCCGTTCCAGCTGCTGGGCCTTCCTGAACATCTCCAGGGATTTTTTGGTGTCGCCCATCTGCTTGTAAACCATGCCGGCGATGTTGTAGTAGTCCGGATTCCCGGGATCCAGTTCGATGGCCTTCTGGATGGCCTGCAGCGCCGCCTGCAGGTTCTGGGCCTTTTGCCCTTCCTCCTTGAGGTTCAGCAGCGCCACTGCCAGGAAATAGAAGCCCTGGGCATCGTCGGGCACCAGCCGGGTGTAATGGCGAAAAGCCTCCACCGCCGTGGTATAGTCGTCCTGCTTGACGGCCGTGATGCCCAGGTTCAACCAGGCGTCGGCATTGGTGGAATCGATGGCCAGCGCCTTGCGGAACTGTTCCACCGCCTTGTCGTACTCTTCCTTCTCAAAGTACACGACACCCAGGTTGAAGGGGATTTTGGCATCGTCGGGCTTCAGTTTGGCCGCCTTTTCCAGGTACCGGAGGGCCTCGTCATACTGTTTTTCATCCTTGAGTGCGACCCCCAGGTGATAGTTGAGTTCGGGGTCCTCGGGCGCCATCTTTACCCCCTGGCGCAGCACCTCCACATAGGAGGGGTCCCCCTTCTTCTTGAGCAGAGAAGCCTTCAGCAGGTACAGTTTGCCCTCGGTGGGGCTGAGCCAGATGCCGGTGTCCAGATACGAAAGGGCCTTGTCGACCTTGCCCTGTTTGGCGGCCATGACCGCGGCATTCCGAAGGGTGGTGAGGATGCCCTCCACCCCCATGGCCGGACCCCCGGCGGTCTTGTAGACCTGGGCAATCCGCTGGGGATCCCGAAGGGTGGTGTCCATCTGGAAGGCCTTCTGGTAGGTTTCGGCCGACTGGATGTACTCACCGTTGATGGCATACGCCAGAGCCAACCACATGTAGGCCTTGGGATTCTGGGGTTCGGACTCCACCCAGGCCTTGGCCTCCTTGAGGAGTTTGGGTTTGTTGTTCTGCTGGAGGTAAATCTTGACCGCCGTGGCATGGGGAGAGGTGGCGCAGCCCGCAACGACCAGCACAAAGGAAGCCACCACCAACGTTACGAGTGCCCGTTTCACCGTGAAACCTCCTTTTGGATCTTGGGGATTGACGCGGCAATTATACTTCTGGCGCCCAAAGGGGGCAAGGAAACCGCCATCCAAAGCCCGCGTCTTTGCTGCAGGGGCGCCGGAGCAGCTGCAGGCCCCCGGGATCACCGAGCCAACAGTTGCAACAGGGTACGGAGATAGGCTTCGGTCAGGCGGCGCTCGCCGGTATTGGTCGGATGCCGCTGGAGCTCCAGGAGCAGGCGGCGGGCCTGGTCGCGGAGCGTGGCCCGCTCCAGCGGCGCCACCGCAGCGGGCTCGGTTTCCCTGCCGGGTGTCGAACGGCGGCGACGGGCGAATTCGCGCTTGCGGATAGACCGTTCGGCCTGGAGCAGCCGTTCCAGGGCCTTTTCCTGCTGGCGCCGGACCTCAGGGGTCAAGTGCCCCTGCCGCAGGGCCTGCTCGGCCTGTTCCATGGCCCGGCGGGCGCCCTCCAGGGCCTGCTCCAGCCCCGTGCCCTGCTGCAGCGCCTCCTGCAGCCGCTCCAGGGCCTCCCGCAGGGCCCGCTGCTGCTCGGCCAGTTGCTGGAGCCGAGCCATCATCTCGCCGGGTACCGGGCTCGGCAGGGGCAACAGGCCCTGGGTGGCCTGGTTCAGCTGCATCTGGCCGTTGGCCAGTTGCTCCAGTTGCTGCAGCATCTGCTCCACGCCGGTGCCCGAGCCACTCTGCTGGGCCTGGTTCTCGGCCTGGAACAAAAGCAGCAGCGTGCGGTTCATAAGGCCATAGGCGGCCTGGGCCGACTCCCGGGCCTGGACATAGGCGCCCTGGCTCAGGGCCTGCGCCGCCTCGGCCTGCAGGGCCTGGATCTGCTGCAGCAGGTCCTGCAGCACCCCGGAAAGCAGAAGGGTTTGGGACATCAGCGAACGGAGGTCCTCCTCCACAGGCTCCAGGGCCTCGGCCAGGGCCTGGCTTTCCCGGGCCAGGGCCTCGGGGTCGGGCGGACCGGCCGGATCTTCCAGGTTCTCCACCAGTTCGGCCTGCTGCCGGGCCACAAACAGAAGGTCCCGCCGGATTTTCCGGATCTTTTGCACCACCTGCTGCTTCTGCTGCTGGCCCAGCTGCTGCCGCAGCGAGGCCAGGGATTGCCGCAGGTTCATCAGGCGTTCCACAGCCCGCTGCTGGCGCTCCCGGGCTGCGGCGGTCTGTTGCTGCATCAGGAGGTCCTGGGCCTGTTGCATGGCCGCTTCGGCAGGCCCACCCTGTTCCTGCCGGAGCTGTTCAAGTCGGTCTGCCGAGGCCGGGGATTCCGACCGGAGGTCCTCGGCAAGCCTTTGCATCTCCTGAAGGGCCTCCTGAAGATCCCTCCGGAGCTGCTCCTGCTCCCGGGCCAGGGCCTGCTGTTCCTCAGGTGTCTGGGCCCGGGCGGTTCGGTTTTCCAGTTCGGCCTGACGGGCTGCGAGCTCGGCCACCCGTTCCTCCAGTTCAGCCAGTTTCAGTTCCCGGCGGAACCGTTCCAGCACCTTTTCCAAACGGTCCAGTTGCTGCCGCAGCGCCTCCTGGTTCTGCTGAAGCTCCTGCAGCACCTGTTCCATCCGGCGGGGATTCCCCGACGCCAGGGCCTTCTGCAATTTTTGCAAAGCCTTTTGCAACTCCTGGGTTGCCACCTCCTGGAACAACTCGGCCACCCGACGGGCCTTCTCGGCCAATTCCGGGTCCACCTCGGCCAGGGCGTCCATCTTCTGGAGGGCCTGCTGCACCTGCTGAACCTGCCGATTCAGGGTTTGGAGCACCCGTTCTTGTTCCCGAAGCACCTGCTGCAGCTTCTCCCGGGTGGACCAGTCCACCTGCCCCTTAGACCGGATCTCCTCCTGAAGCCGCTCCAGCTGCTGGACCAGGTTCTGGGTTTGCCGTTCCAGGGCCTCGGCCCCCTGTTCCTGGGCCTCCAAAGCGGTTTCGGTTTCGGCGTACAGGTCCTGCAGGGAAGGAAACCGCACGGTGAGGGGATCGCTCTGGGCCACCTGGCCCGCCCGATCCACTGCTTCGAGGATCAGGACCAGGTCTTCGCCGGGCATCAGGTCGAAGGGGGCCAGGTCGAGGCGGACCCGCAGGGTGTCTAAGGTCACTCCCGGCTGGCCAAAGGTTTTCAGGGGAAAGCGGCTGGAACCTCCCCGCAGGCGCACCACGGCATTGACCCGCGCCAGCCCCCAATCGTCCTCGGCATAGGCCAATAGCGGAACCTGCTCGTGCTCCGGCAGATCGATCTCACCCCGGGGAGCCAGCAGCACGATCCGGGGCGGAAGGTCTCTGGTGAGGCCGATCCGGATCAGGCCGGGCTCCCGTTTCCGAAGGTGATCCCGGTAATAGGTAAAACTCAGGCTGCAGGGAGCATGCAGGGCCGGGAGGGTTAAACGAAACGCCGTGTCGGCTGAAACGCCCACAGGAGAAGCCAGGCACCCCCCTTCGATCCGGGCCGAGTCCGCCAGGGCCACCCGGCCCTCCAGGGTCAGCCGGGTGCCTTCGAGAACCTGGAGTTGAAAGGGACCGGCCAGGGTTTCCGGCGGCCAGCCGGTATACGACGGAAAGGTCACCACCGCCCGGAGGTCCTGTACCACCGGGGTGTCGTACACCCGGAGGGAGCCCGGAGGGCTCACAACGCCTTCTGCCACCGCCTGGAACCGGACGGTGCCGGGGGTCAGCAGGACCTTCCGGAAGAGAAACCGATGGTGGAGCGTGTCGGCCAGGGCAGGCCTCAGGGTATCCAGGTTATCGAACACCAGCACCGGCGGCGCCGAAATCTGCCAGGTTTCGACGGTCCATTGGACTTCGGTGCCGGAGAACACCGCCCGGGGATAGGGTTCCAGGAACACCCGGGGCTCCAGGGGCCAGGGTTCCCCCAGGGCGGCATACACGGCGCGAACCGCGCCGTAGGGATACAAAGCAGCCAGGGTCAGGGCGAAGAGCCATCCGAAAAGGGCCCAGCGCCAGGCCCAGGGCCAGGGGCGCAGGCTTCGGCGGAGGGCAGGCGCCTGCTGCCGCACACGGTCCTGGAGCGCCCGGGCCAGGGAGTCCGGCAGGCGATGCTCCAGTTCTACGGCGCTCAGCAGGTCTTCCAGGTGTGGGTTCTGCCGGAACACCCGGCGGGCCAGGTGATACCGGCTCCGCAGGGGCCACCAGGTCCAGAGGGTGGCCACCGCTGCGGCCCCGGCTGTAAGGGCAACCGCCCAGCGGGCGATGCCGGGCCAGACCACGGCCACCGCGGCCACAAACCCCAGGGTTCCCAGGCCCACGAGCAGGCCGTGGAGCCAGCCCAGGAGGAAGCCGCGAAGCCGGAGCCGCCAGAAGAGCGCCTGCATCCTGTCAATTATACCCGGGGTTCAGAACACCACCGAGCGGTACAGACGGGCCACCGCTTCGGCCGCCCGCCGGGAAGCCCCGGGCGAGCCCAGACGCTGGCGGAGCGCCAGGAGTTCGCGGTGCATGGTCAGATAGTCGGCCTCCGACGAGAGCAGCTGGTGGATCCGGCGGGCCAAGGGTTCGGGCTTCAGGTGCTGCACGAACTCAGGCACCACCTCCCGGCCCAGGATCAGGTTGACCAGGGAGATGTGGCGCACCCGGGCCAGCGACCGGGCGAGCCAGTAGGAAAGGTCGGAGAGCACATACACCACCACCATGGGTACCCCCACCAGGCCCACCTCCAGGCTGGCGGTGCCCGAGGCCACCACGGCGAAGTCGGCCCGGCGGGCGATGGCCTCGGCGTTGCCCGGCACCACCTCGGCCTCGGGGAGCCAGCGGGCCGGGTCCAGGGGCACATCCGGCGCCCGGGAAACCAGGAACCGCCGGTATCCCAGTTGCTTCAGGTGTTCGGCGAGCCGGGCCATGCGGGGCATGAGCCGCCGTACCTCGGTGCGCCGGGAGCCGGGCAGGAAGGCGATCACGGGGTCGGCCGGCAGCCGCTCGTAGGTTTTGGGCGGGCCCACCTGGTCCATCAACGGGTGGCCCACATACTCGGCGGGCACCCCGTAGGCCCGGAGATAGGGCAGTTCAAAGGGCAGGATGGAAAGCGCCAGCGCCACATTGCGGCGGAGCGAGCGCAGGCGTCGGTAGCCCCACGACCAAAACTGGGGCAGAATGTAGTACACCACCGGGATCCCGGCCTCGTGGAGCCTTCGGGCCAGCCGCAGGTGGAACCCGGGGTAATCCACCAGCACGGCCACGGCCGCCCGTTCCCGAGCCACCCGCACGAGGTCCCGGTAGATCCGGTACAGCCGGCCCACATTCTGCAGAGCCTCCTGGAACCCGATCACCGCGTGGGCCTCGTTCAGGTGGTGCACCAGGTGTACCCCGGCCTGCGCCATGCGGTCGCCCCCGAACCCCACGAGTTCCGCCTCCGGCAGGTGTTGCCGCAGGTGCCGGGCCAGGGCTGCCGCATGCAGGTCGCCCGAGGGTTCTCCCGCCGAGATCAGAAGGCCGGTCCGCCCCGCCATGCCCTAATCATACGGGGTTTCCGCCCCTTGCCTTCCGGCTTGACACCCCGGCCTCCAGGCATTACTATGCAATTTAGTAACACGCCGGAAGAGGGATTCCGGCACGAAGGAGGCAACAATGAGGAAACATCAAATCTGCAGCGGAACCCCGGGCCTCAAGGGGCACCGGGGATTCTCCGGAACCCGCAGGGGCAAGGCCCTGGCTACGGCTCCGGGACAACACAACCGACAGGAGGTGACCCCATGATGATGGGCGGCATCGGCATGATTTTGTGGCTCGTGGTCATCGTCGCGGTGGTCTATTTCCTGGTGCAGAACCTGAACCGCACGGCACCCCCGTCCTCCGGTTCGCGGCCGCCGGCCCGCCAGGAGGATCCCCTGGAAATCCTCAAGGCCCGGTACGCCCGGGGCGAGATCACCCGCGAAGAGTTTGAACGGATGAAACGGGATCTTCTGGCATGATGGAGGTACAGCCATGATGTGGGGCTGGAACGGATGCTGTGGCGGCTGGTGGGGCGGCCTGTGGGGCCTCGTGACGGTGCTCATCGTGCTGGGCGTGCTGTACCTGCTGTTCCGGTCTCTGATGGGGGCCTCGGGAAACCGGTCGGCACCGCCGCCACCACCGAGGGACGACGCCCTGCGGATCCTCAAGGCCCGGTACGCCCGGGGCGAGATCACCCGCGAAGAGTTTGAGCAAATGAAGCGAGACCTTCTGGAACCCTGAAACCACAGAGGAGAGGAACGGCCATGAACCATGTCAACCTGGAGAACCTTCAAAAAACCCGGCGGGAATTGGAAGCCGGACAGATTCCCGCCACCAAAGCCTTTGAGGTAGAGGGCCGCTGGCTCCTGGAGGGGCCGGGGCAGTTCCAGGCCACCCTGGCCTACCCCAGCGGCCAGATCACGTTGGTTAGCGACCAGCCCCCGACCAGTGGTGGCGAAGGCACGGCACCGAACCCGGTGCAGTACTGCGTGTTTGCCATGCTCGCCTGCTACGCCACCACCTTCGTAACCCTTGCAGCCCAGGAGGGGGTGGAAATCCAGGACCTCCGGGTCCGGGGCGCCTCCGTGGCCAACCTTCGGGTCATCTTCGGCCTGGAGGAGGGCCCGGTGGTGGAACAAGCCTGGATCGAGCTCCGGGTCAAAAGCCCGGCGCCGCCGGAGGTCCTGGACCGGCTTCGGCAGCGGGCCGACCAGAAATGCCCTGCCGCCTACAGCCTGCAGCACCAGGTGCCCTTCACTTCCCGCGTAGAACGGATGTAGGAGGCAACGATGCAGCGGAACCCCAAAGATCCCAGGGCCCCGGAAAACCCGGCCGATCCGGGGCGGCGAACCTTCCTGAAGACCCTGGCGGCCGGTGCCGCCGGCGCCGCACTGCTGGCCAAGCCCTCCTGGCTCCGGGCAGCGCAGGAGGGCCTTTCGTGGCGTGAAAAGGCCACCATCCCCCGGCCGCTACCTGAAACCCAGGTACGGTACCGCGAGTTCAACATCGATGTCCGAACCGTGCTCCACGAGCTCCTGCCCGGTATCCGGATCCATCTCCTGGCCTTCAACGGCCAGGTGCCGGGCCCCGAACTCCGGGTGCGCGAAGGCGAATGGGTCAAGGTGAACTTCACCAACAAAACCGAACTCCTGCACACCATCCACTGGCACGGGGTGGATGTCTATTACGAGCACGACGGCGTGCCCTTCGTCACCCAGCGGCCGGTGATGCCGGGCAAAACCTTCGTGTACCGGTTCCAGGCCTATCCGGCCGGCACCCGCTGGTACCACTGCCACTACGCCACCCCGTTCCACCTGGGGCACTCCATGCACGGCGCCCTGATCATCGAATCGGACGACGACCCCATCAAAAAGACCTTCCAGTACTCCCGCGACTACACCCTGGTGCTGGAAACCTTCGACACGAACTTCCTGAAGGAGGAGTTCAACCGGATGCTGGAACGCATGAAGCAGCGCCTCTGGCTGATGAAACGGGGCAAGCTGGATGCGAAGACCACCGCGGTGTTCAAGAACGTTTCCGAGTTCCTCAAGGCCGTGGACGAGGGCTGGCTGCCGCCCTATCTGCCGGAGCGGAACCAGTCGCGCCTGGGGGCCGACCTGGCACCCAACTTCTTCGCCATCAACGGCAAATCCTATCCCCTTACCGATCCTATCCTGATCCGCCAGGGCGAAACCATCCGGGTCCGGCTCATCAACACCGGCGAACTCATCCACTCCCTGCACCTCCACGGCCACCAGTTCTGGTGGGTGGCACAGGACGGCAACCCGCTGATGCAGCCCATCAAAATGAACACCCTCGAGATCGCACCAGGCCAAACCAAGGACATCATCATTGAGGGCTACAACCCCGGCTACTGGACCTTCCATGACCACATCACCACCCGTGTGACCAACAACGGCATTTACCCGGGCGGCATGCTCACCCTGCTGGTGTACGAGGAAATGGCCGAACGGGAGGGCTTCAAGCCCATGGTGAGCCTGGATCAGTAAAGGAGAAACGCCATGAACCGCACCTTCCTTTTGCTGGCCTTAGGAACGCTCCTGGCCCTGCCCCTGGGCGCCCAGGAGGTGGTGCCCCGAATCACCCTTGCGGGCCGGGGACTCGTGTCGCTGAACGGCGGCCTGCTGGACCGGTTCCAGGGAGACCGGTGGTCCACCGACTTTGAGCAGGTGGCTGCGGACTTCTCCGACACCCATATCCTGCTGCGGCTGGACCGCAAGATCTACGGCATCAACCGGAACCAGGTGGCCGGTACCGTGCTGGGCCTCACCTTCCCGGATGCCGAAAGCCCGGCTGGCCCGGTGTACTTCAGCCAGGCCCACTTCTTCTGGTGGAGCCGGAACTGGGAACTCCTGGTGGGCCGGGCCCGCCTGGAGAACTTCGTGGTGGAATTCCCCACGCTGCGCGACGACGACCTGCTGGACTACGCCTTCGTGCGCAACGCCTTCCTGTACACCGAGGCGCCGGAATACGAACTCTACGGCAACCTCGCCCGGTTCTCCCTGTACCAGGGGCAGTCGCGGTGGCAGGAAACCTTCCAGGTGGCCTCCCTGACCCAGACCGACGCCGAGGGCCGCTCCGAGGCCGAACTGGCTGGCATCCAGATGGTATCCGCCGAGGTGGCCTACCGCCTGCCCGAGCCCCTGCGGTTCAGCGGACCGTTCCGGAAGATCGGGCTTCGGCTGGACCTCCAGCCCCTGGAGGACTCCGAAAACCAATGGCTCTCCACGGTCACCGCGGGTGCCGACATTAACCTGAGCCCGAACCCGCTGGCCAACTGGCGGCTCCGGGTACAGGCCCAGTACACGCCGGGCCAGGACGGTATTACGGTCCAGGACCTGGCGATCCCGGCCAGGGCCGCCCGGGCCCGCAGTTTCGGCGGCGTCGTGAGCCTCAGTTTCCTTCGGCGCCCGTACCAGGTGCCACGGCTGCTCGTGGCCCTCACCGGCGCCCTCCGTTCCTATCCGGACCAGGAGGCCTGGCGGGCCAAGGCCATCGCCGGGGTCTTTTACCAGATCGGCGCCGAGGTGGATGTGGGCCTGCAGTACGAGGCCGAGACGGTCTCCCAAGGCCTGCGGGACGCGCTGGGGTTCCGGAACAGCCACTCGCTCAAGTTCCTGTTTTCCTTTGAGTACGAGGCCCTGTTCAACCACTACTTCACCGACCGCGAAACCCTCTTAAACCTGGAACACGGGTTCGCACCATGACCAAGGCTCTTCTTTTCGGGCTCATCGGGACCCTTGGCGCCCAAACGCTGTCCCCCGAAACCCTAGCCCGGTGGCTCCAGGAACGCGACGCCGGAAAACGCCACTTTCTGCTGGTGGATGTCCGAACCCCCGGGGAACACGCCCGGGGGTTCATTCCCGGCACCGACACCCTGCTGCCTTTACAGGGGCTCCGGCTGGGTTCCCTGCAGGTGCCTGCTGATCCGGCCACCGATACCGTGGTGCTCTATTGCCGAACGGGACGGCGGTCGGGCCTGGCACAGGCCTGGCTT
>WGAB01000068.1 GCA_015489295.1 Caldifarciminota bacterium | reverse complement strand
GATCTAAGTGCCGCACCGGCGTGGTGCCGTACCGTTCCTGGATCTGGCGCACCTCATCGCGGGTTTCGGCGATGTGGGTGAGCAGAGGAACATCGTACTTCTGGGCGAGGTCGCGGCTCTTCTGGTACACCTCGGGCGAGGTAGAGTAGGGCGCGTGGGGTGCCACGGTGGGGGTTACCAGAGGGTGGCCGATCCAGTTGCGGATGAAGTCCTCGGCGATGGCAAGCTGGTTTTCCGGGGTTTTGGCGGCCGGCGTAGGAAAGTCGATGGTGCCCTCGCCGAGCACAGCGCGGATGCCAGCCTCCTCCACCGCCTTGGCGGCCTCGTGCTGGAAAAAGTACATGTCGGCGAACAGCGTGGTGCCGCCCTTGATCATTTCCAGGAGGGCGAGTTTGACCGCGATGCGGATGAACTCGGGGGTCACCAGCTGGTTTTCCATGGGCCAGATGTAGTTCTGGAGCCATTCCATGAGGGGCAGGTCGTCGGCCAACCCCCGGAAACCCACCATAGCGGCGTGGCAATGGGTGTTCACGAGGCCGGGCATCACCAGCAGGTTGCCGTCCACCACCAGGTCGGCCTGGAGCCGGGCGATCTCCCGCCGGGGGCCGATGCGCGTGATGATGCCGTCTTCAATCAAAAGGCCGGCGTTTTCCAGAGGCTCGGAGGTGATGGGCACGAGGTACCGGCCCAGGATCTTTACCCTCATGGTGCACCTCCGGGGTACCGGTGTTCCCACACGAAAACCGCTGCGCTCTCGGGGTTTTGCAGCAGGCTCTGCCGATACTCCAGCAGCACCCGTTTTGCCTGGAGCACGGCGATCTCCCGTTTCAGTCGGGCTTCGGTGGCGTGCACCCTCCGGAGAGCCCGGTAATTGTTCAGCACCTGGAACCCCAGCCAGAGCAGAAGAAGAGCCAGGGCGATCGGTTTCAATCTCGGGAAGTCGGGCATCGCCTCAGCCGAAGACCGTTCGGCCCGGGTACTCGGCCGCCGGGCCCAGGAGTTCCTCAATCAGGAGCAGCCGGTTGTACTTGGCGATCCGTTCCGAGCGCGACAGCGACCCGGTTTTGATCTGGCCCGAGTTGACCGCCACGGCCAGGTCGGCGATGGAGGTATCTTCGGTTTCGCCGGAGCGGTGGGAAATCACGGTACGGTAGGCGGCCTTGTGGGCCAGGTGGATGGCGTCCAGGGTTTCGGTGACCGTGCCGATCTGGTTGAGTTTGATGAGCACGGCATTGGCCACACCTTCTTCGATGCCCCGGGCGATGATCTTCGGATTGGTCACGAACACATCGTCGCCCACGATCTGCACGCGGTGGCGGAACCGCTCGGTGAACTTTCGCCAGCCCTCCCAGTCGTCCTCGGCGCAGGGGTCTTCCACCGACACGATGGGGTACCGGTTCAAAAGTTCATCGTAGAAGTCCAGGAGTTCGTCTACGCTCAACTGCTTGCCGTCCATGCGGTAGGTGCCGTTTTCGTAGAGCTCCGAGGCTGCTGCGTCCAGAGCCAGGGCGATGTCCTCGCCGGGCCGGTACCCGGCCTTTTCAATAGCCAGGAGCAGAAGATCCAGGGCTGCGTGGGTGTCGTTGAGCTGGGGCGCGAAGCCACCCTCGTCGCCCACGGCGGTCACCTGGCCCTGGTCCTTGAGCACCTTTTTGAGGGTGTGGAACACCTCGGCGCCGTACCGGAGGGCCTCCTGGAAGGTGGGCGCGCCCAGGGGCACGATCATGAACTCCTGGATATCCAGGGGATTGTCGGCGTGGGCGCCGCCGTTGATGACGTTCATGAGGGGCACAGGCAGCACATGGGCGCCGGCTCCGCCCAAGTAGTGGTACAGCGGCAGCCTGAGGTAGTTGGCGGCGGCATGGGCCACGGCCAGCGACACACCCAGGATGGCGTTGGCACCCAGGCGGCTCTTGTTCTCGGTGCCGTCCAGTTCGATGAGGAGTTCGTCAATGGCCCGCTGGTTAAAAGGCGACCGCCCCTTGAGCACCGGGGCGATCTCTTCGTTGACATGGTACACGGCCTTCAGCACCCCTTTGCCGCCGTAGCGTTTAGGGTCGCCGTCGCGGAGTTCCAGGGCCTCGCGTTTGCCTGTGGAGGCCCCGGAGGGCACCGAGGCCCGTCCCAGCACCTGATCGTCGATCCAGCAGTCTACCTGAACCGTGGGGTTTCCCCGGGAATCCAGGATCTCCCGGGCGTGGATCCGGGTGATGGTTGCCATGGCAAGCCTCCTCTCAAAGCCCGCCGGGTAAAGGCGGGGTTCGGGTAACCCCTCAGTAAAGCATGTACTTGCGGTAATCCTTGATGCTCTTGGCCCGGGTGAGGTCCTTCTGCCACGCCGACCAGAAGTCGTTGGTATACCGGAACTGCAACTGCTGGCGGAGCCGGGCCGCCGCCTGAGCCACCTCCTCTTCGGAGGGCTCTTCGCGGTGCAGGATCTGGACCACAAAGATCTTTCGGGCCACCTCGGTGGGCGGCAACACCGAACCCTCAGGCGCGAGGAACAGGGCATAATGCAGGGGTACGGTGACCGGGATGCCCGGCGCCGCCTGTCGGATCCCGTGAAGGGTAACCGAATCGTACACCGTCACCAGGGCCCCGTATCTGGCCTTTACCGAGTCGGCGTTGAAGGTGCCCTGCTTCAGGGCCTCATAGATCTCCCGGGCGATGGCCATGGCCCGCTGGCGCCGGAGTTCGTTCAGGTAATCGCGTTTGACCGTTTCCTTTACCTTGTCCCACTCGGGGGTTTCCGGCGGCAGCACCTCCTTTACCCGCAGCACCAGGTAATCGCGGGCGCGGCGGATCAGCGGCGAGATCTCGCCCACCTTGGCCTTATGGGCGAATTCCACCACCTCGGGGTCGCCGCCCAGAAGCGGCACAAACTCAAACTCCCGCGGGAAGGGGCGGGTTTCGGAAACCTGAACGCCCAGGGCCTTGGCGGCACTGTCAAACCCCACTTCCTTCGCCAGGTTCAGGAAGTCTTCGGCCTTCTGGCGGGCCCGCTCCTTGGTCTGGCCGCTGGTGCGAACGGCTACGGTGATTCGCCACACATGCAGGGAATCGCCCTTGCGCTCCAGTACCCGAACGATTTCCCAGCCGCGTCGGGTGCGGAAGGGCTCGGAAAACCTGCCCGTGGGCAGCGTGTCGATGACCGGCCGCACATCGGCCGGCACCTGCTGGAGAGGCACCCAACCTAAATCGCCGCCCGTTTTGCGGGTGTAATCGTCGTCGGAATAGTACCGGGCCACCTCCTCGGGGGGTGTGCCGGATTTGATCTCTTCCAGGGCGGTTTTGGCCCGGTCCAGGGCCTCCTGCACATCCTCCTCCGAAGGCAGTTTGGGGAACTGCACGAACTGCAGGTTCACCCGTTCCTTGGCCCGGTACCGGTCCAGGTGCTCCTGGAAGTAGCGTCTGAGGTCTTCTTCGGTGTAGGTCAGTTCGCTATCCGGGATGGCGGCAGGGTTCACCTGCACCTCCCGGATTGTGACCCTTGTATTCTGGAGTTTGTACTGCTCTCGGGCCCAGGTTTCGGGCACGCTCACCGACAGGGCCACGTCGGTCCGGGTCAGGTCGCGGGGAATATCGTGCCGCAGTTTCCGCTCGTAGTTGGCGAAATAGGGCAGGTTCTGGGGGTTGGCGAGGGCGGCGCGGTACTTCTGGATGTCAAACTGGCCCTGGGAATCCAGGAAGGTGGAGTCCTGCAGGAGTTCCTTGGGAGGCGACACCTGCAAGAGGGCCAGATAGAACTCGTCGGAAAACTTGAAGGGGCGTTTTTTGAGGATTTCGGACCAGCGGACCTCGCGGATCACCTGGTTCCAGGCTTCTCGTTCCAGGGCGATTTCTTCCTGATCGGTGAGGTCGCGGCCGCCCTTGGCCTTCACCGAGTCCTGGTACATCTGCTGGTACAGGGCGTTGTACACCTGGTAGAGCACGGGGGTATGGTCGATTTCCGCAATGATGCCGCGTTCCCAGGGTTTGGCGACGCGTTTGCCTACAATGTCGGCGCCGAGTTCAAAGAACACCCACGCCACAAACCCGATGACCACGATCCACAGAACGATTTTGACGCGCTTGCGCAGGCCGTACATGAACATAGTGCCTTAGTATAGTCGGGACGCTGCAGCACGGCAAGGCGACGGGGGCAGAAACGGTGAGGCAGGGGGCTTTTAGAAAACCCGGCAACTATGAAGATGTTTCGGCCAGGGCGGGATAAAAACTCTCTTCGCGGGCATCCTCCTGCCGGTGGATTTGAGCCGGTTCCTTGAGGTAGGACCGCAGAATCGCGGCCGGGCGGGGGTTCTTCGGATTGCTCCGGCTCATACCTCCGTCCCCACCGGTTTCACTTCGTCCCCTACAAAGCTTCCTTTTCCGAAGGCCTCAAATTCTTCCGGGGTGTAGCCCAGGGCGTGGACCGGCTCCAGGATCCGGGCGGCGGCCATTCCCAGGACCTCCAGCCTTTCCCGAAGGTTCATGGAGGCGAAGTCCCGTGAAATGACCACCACATCAATGTCGCTGAGGGCCTTTTCCTTTGCCCGGGCGCGGGAGCCGTACAGAATCACCTTCTCGGGCCGAACCCCGAGCCTCTGTAGAGCCGCTTTGTAGCGCTTTATGATTTCAAGTGTCTTGCGATCCATTCCACCTTAATATACGCGGTCTGTGCCGGGGGCCTCAAGCGCGGTGTGAAAGCAGTGAAGAGGATCAGGCCGATGTTTCAGCCAGGGGCCCGGCCTCGTGGAGGTGGTCTTCCAGTTTGAGATACAGCTGGGCGGCCTTCCGGGCCATGCGGCGGACCCGGGCGATGTAGTCGGCCCGGCTGGAAACCGACAGGGCGCCCCGGGCGTCCAGGATGTTGAACACATGGGATGCTTTGATGACAAAGTCGTAGCCCGGAAACAGGAGTTCCCGGTCCAGGAGCCGATGAGCCTCCTGCTCGTAGAAGTCAAACAGGCGCCGATGAAAGTCCACATCGGCCTCTTCGTAGTTGTACACCGACCATTCCCACTCAAACCGGCGATAGACATCGCCCCAGGTGATCCCCTCGGTCCACACGATGTCAAAGATGGACTGCACGCCCTGCACATACATGGCGATGCGTTCCAGGCCGTAGGTGATTTCGGCAGGGATCACCTCCAGGTCGATGCCGCCGGCCTGCTGGAAATAGGTGAACTGGGTGATCTCCAGGCCGTCCAGCCATACTTCCCAGCCCAGGCCCCAGGCGCCCAGGGTGGGCGACTCCCAGTCGTCCTCCACGAAGCGCACATCGTGCTTTTCAATGGGGATGCCCAGGTGCCGCAGGGAGTCTAGGTACAGGTCCTGCACATTCTCCGGGGCGGGCTTCAGGATCACCTGGTACTGGTGATACTGCTGCACGCGGTTGGGGTTCTGGGCGTAGCGGCCGTCCTTGGGCCGGCGGGTGGGCTCCACATAGGCCACCTTCCAGGGCTTCTTGCCGAGCACCCGCAGAAAGGTGGCGGGGTTGAAGGTGCCGGCGCCCACCTCGGAGTTGTAGGGCTGCATGATGACGCAACCCTGGCGGGCCCAGTAGTCCTGGAGCCGGAGGATGATCTCCTGAAAGGTCAGCACCTTGTCGGCCATCGGCGGAAAGTATAAGGGGCGGCCCGGTATCACCGGGCCGCCCCCGCGGAATTCGCCTACTCCTGGGCTTCCACTTCCACCTTCACCTCGGCGGTCACCTCGGGGTGCAGGCGGATGGGAACCCGGAAGGTGCCCAGTTCCTTGATGGGCTCTTCCAGGATCACCATGTGCTTGTCGATCTCGTGGAAGCCCCGTTCCTGCAGGGCACGGGCGATGTCCTGGGTGCCGATGGATCCGAACACCTTGCCCTCTTCGGCGGTGCGCAGGGCAAAGGCGAGTTTGACCTTGCTGAGCTTCTTGGCGAGTTTCTCGGCGCGTTCGCGGCGCTTGGCTTCCTTTTGCTGCTGCTGGCGCTGGAGTTCCTGGAAGGCCTTAAGGTTGGATGGAGTCGCGGCAATGGCAAAGCCCTTTGGGATCAGGTAGTTGCGGGCATAGCCGTCGGCCACCTCCACGATGGCCCCCTTGGGCCCGAGTTTCGGATGGTCCTGGGTCAGGATGATCTTCATGGCTTACAGGTAGTAGGTTTCCACGAAGGGCAACAGCCCCATGATCCGGGCCCGTTTGATGGCCCGGGTGAGTTGCCGCTGATGGTACGCGCACAGGCCGGTGGACCGTCGGCCGAGGATCTTGCCGCGGGTGGTCAGGAACTTGCGCAGCCGCTCGTAGTCCTTGTAATCGATCCGGTCAATGCCGTCCCGGCAAAACTCGCACACCCGTTTTCTTCTTTTCTTCGGCATCGTTCACGCCTCCTTAAAAGGGCACATCGTTGTCGTTCACCGGTTCCTCGTCAATTACCGGCGGTGCCTCTTCTTCCACCACTTCCTCGCCCGTGGGAACCTTCTCCAGGAAGTGCACGCGATAAGCATGGATCTCGTAGGCGGTGCGGCGTTGGCCGTCTTCGGTTTCCCAGGAGCGCTGGCGCAGGGTACCCTCCACGAGCACCGGGCTGCCCTTCACCAGGCGGTCGTGGCACCGCTCGGCCAGCTCGCCCCAGGCGGAAACATCAATGAACAGGGTATCCTCCTGCCACTCGCCCGACTGGTCGCGGTACCGGCGGCTGTTGGCGATCCGGAGCCGCACCACAGGCCGGCCGGAAGCGGTGTACCGGAGATCGGGGTTGCTGGTGAGCCGTCCCGACAGGATCACGAGGTTAATGGACGGTACCTTGAGTTCGGCCATCACTCATCCCTCCGCAGAATCATGTGCCGGAGCACGCCCTTGGCGAGTTCCAGTTTCTTGCGCAGGGTGAGGGTGAAGGCGGGGTCGGCGTCGAAGTAGTAGATCACGTAGTAGCCTTCCTGGCGCTTCTTGATGGGGTACGCGAACTTCCGGCGGCCCCATTCGTCCACATCGGTGATCTGGCCGCCGCCTTCCTTGATCCAGGCTTCCAGTTCTTCCTTCTGGGCCTGGATGCCGTCATCGCCCAGTTCCGGGTCGATGATGACCATCATTTCGTAGGGTCTCATGTTGACCTCCTTGGACCTGGTTTGGAACAACCAGGGGCCCCGGCCCGGGCCGGGGCCTCCGGAGTCCGAAGTGCTTTGTCGGCTCTGGGAGCCTCAGAAGTGCAAAAACGGCAGTGCATGATACAGCACCTTCAAGAACGGGGCAAAGACCAGCGACACGATGGCCATCAACTTCAGCAGGATGTTGATGGACGGGCCCGCGGTGTCCTTGAAGGGATCGCCCACGGTGTCGCCCTCCACCGAGGCCTTGTGGGCCTTGGAGCCCTTGCCCCCCATGTTGCCGGCCTCAATCCACTTTTTGGCGTTGTCCCAGGCGGCGCCGGCGTTGGCCATGAAGAGGGCCAGCGGCACACCCACGGCCAGGGAGCCGGCCAGCAGCCCGCCCAGCGCCTTGAGGCCCAGCAGGATGCCCACGATCAGGGGCGTAAAGAAGGCCACGAGCCCGGGCAGGATCATCTCCTTCAGAGCGCCGCCGGTGGTGATGTCCACGATGCGGGCGTAATCGGCCTTGACGCCCGGCTTGCCCTCCTTGAGGCCCGCGATCTCCCGGAACTGCCGCCGCACCTCCTGCACCACATACTGGGCCGTGCGGCCCACGGCGTTCATCACCTGGGCCGAGAAGAAGAAGGGCACCGCCGCACCGATGAAGATGCCCGTGATCACGGCCTTGTCCAGGATGTTCAGGATGTCAATGCCCGCCGACTGGGTGTAGGCCGAGAACAGGGCCAGGGCCGTGAGGGCCGCCGAGCCGATGGCAAACCCCTTGCCGATGGCGGCGGTGGTGTTGCCTGCGGCGTCCAGCGAGTCGGTAATCTGCCGTACCTGGGGCGGCAGGTGTGACATCTCGGCGATGCCGCCGGCGTTGTCGGCGATGGGGCCGTAGGCGTCCACGGTAACCGTGATGCCCACGATGGACAGCATGCCGATGCCCGCCAGGGCCACGCCGTAGAAGCCGCCCACCGTGAAGGACACGAGGATGGCGATGGCGATCGCGATCAGGGGCACCACCGTGCTCATCATGCCGGTGGCAATTCCGGCGATGATGTTGGTGGCCACGCCGGTATCCGAAGCCCGGGCGATGGCCTCAATGCGTTTGCCCGTGGAGTAGTACTCGGCGATGTACCCGATGAGCACGCCGGATACGAGACCCAGCAGCACGGCCCAGTACAGGGCTGTGGGCGAGCCCGTGATCCTCAGGGCCACAAAGGCCAGGATGGCAAAGGCCACGGCCGTGGCGTAGGTGGCGCGCTGCAGGGCGGCCTGGGGGTTGCTGCGGGCGCCCCGGATGAACAGCGTGCCGAACATGGAGGAAAGGAGCCCGAAGGTGGGCAGCACGAAGGCCAGGAGGATCAGGTGCAGATCATGCTTGCTGGCGGCGATCACCACGGCCGACAGCACCGAGCCCACATAGGACTCGTACAGGTCGGCGCCCATGCCGGCCACATCGCCCACATTGTCGCCCACATTATCGGCGATCACGGCCGGGTTCCGGGGGTCGTCCTCCGGCAGGCCGGCCTCCACCTTGCCCACCAGGTCGGCGCCCACATCGGCCGCCTTGGTATAGATGCCGCCGCCCACGCGGGCGAACAGGGCCACCGACGACGCCCCCATGGAAAAGCCCGCGAGCACGGTGGCCGCCGCCAGGGGATCCTTCAGAAGGAGGTAAAACAGGGCATACAGCAGCGACAGCCCCAGAAGGCCCAGGCCGGCCACGGACATGCCCATCACCGAGCCCCCGTAGAAGGCAACCTCCAGGGCCTCGCTGAAGGACCGGGTGGCGGCGCTGGCGGTGCGGGCGTTGGCCCGGGTGGCGATCTGCATACCGAAGAAGCCTGCGGCCAGCGAGAGCCCCGCGCCCACCAGGTAGGCCACGGCGGTCAGCAGCGCCAGTTTGAAGCCAGTTTTGGGATCCAGGGAAAGGCCAACGAGGAGCAGCAGGATGACCACGATGATGAAGACCACGAGCGTGCGGTACTCGCGTTTGAGGAAGGCCATCGCACCTTCGTGGATGTAGGCAGAGATGCTCCGCATGGTTTCGTTGCCGGGATCGCGCTTCATCACAAGCGACGCCATGAAGGCGGCAAACAGAACGCCCAGCACGCCGCCCAGCACGGCAACCCATACCCAGGTGAGGTTGATCATGCTCCTTTCCTCCTGTTCAAAAGGTTCATGGCCTGGTCCATGCCCTGGGTCCTCAAGACCTCAAGCCCCTGGTACACCCGGTGAAAGATCTCGGGCAACTGTTCCCGTTCCTCCGGCGAAAAGGGCGAGAGCACATACACCCGCAGGGGCACCTCGAGGTCGCGGCCCACGCCGATCCGGAGCCGGGGCACGGCGTCGGTGGCCAGGTGGTACAACACGCTGGCCAGCCCCCGGTGGCCGCCGTCGGAGCCCCGCGGCCGCAGCCGGAGGGTGCCGAAGGGCAGGTTCACATCGTCCAGCAGGACCACGATCTCCTCGGGCGCCAGCCCGAAGTGGTCCACCGCCTCCCGCACGGCCACGCCCGACTCGTTCATGTAGGTGGTGGGGATCACCACCAGGTACCGGGCGTTCCGGCCGTAAAAGTAGCGGCCCCTGCCGGCCCGGAACCGCAGGCCCTCCTGCCGTGCGATGTACTCGGCGGCCATCATGCCCACATTGTGGCGGGTGCCGTCGTACTCCCGGGGCGGGTTCCCGAGGCCGATCACCGGTAACAGGGCCTTCAAGGTCTTCAGGACTCGGCCGGAGCCTCGCCCTCGCCGGCCTCGGCTTCACCCTCGGCGGGCGGAGCCTCGGCTTCAGCCTCTTCCTCGGCCGCCTTCTTGGGTGCCAGGATCGTCACCACGGTCTGTTCCGGATCCTCCAGGATCTCCACGCCTTCTTCCACCTTGAGGTCGCGCACATGGATGGCGTCACCGATGTCCAGATCGCTGACATCCACTTCAATGGCCGAGGGCAGTTTGGACGGGATTGCCCGGATCTCCACCTCACGGATGAGCTGTTCCAGCACGCCGCCCTTCTTGATGCCCACAGGTTCGCCCTTGAGCACCACCGGCACCTCTACGATGACCTTTTCGCCCTTGTGCAGCACCTGGAAGTCCACATGCAGCAGTTTGCCGAACACGGGCTCGCGCTGCACCTCTTTGATGATGACCTCCAGCGTTTCGCCGTCGATCTCCAGATGCACCACCGGGCTTTCCCCCGCCTGATGCCTCAGGAACACGTCCATTTCGTGGGCATCCAACTGCAGGAGCCGGTTCTGTTCGCCGGCCCCGTAGAGAATGGCGGGGATCTTCCCCTGGGCCCGGAGTTTCCGGGTTACCGACTTGCCGGTTCCCTGACGATACTCTGCCTTCAGTTTGCGTTGCATTGCGTCCTCCATCAAATGAAGAGTTGGCTTACCGACTTATCCTCGTGGATGTTACGGATGGCCTCCCCGAGGAGCGGAGAAATGGGCAGCACCCGGGTGTTGCGGGGGCGCCGTTCCGGCGGCACGGGCACCGTGTCGGTCACCACGATCTCCCGTACCTCCAGGCGGCTCAGTTTTTCCGGGGCATCGCCGGAAAACAGGCCGTGGGTGGCGCACACCGTGATCTCGTGGCCGCCCCGTTCCCGCAGGGCCTGAACGGCCTCCACCAGGGTGTTGCCGGTGTCAATGATGTCGTCAAAGATCAACAGGTTTTTGCCGGCCACATCGCCGATGATGTTCAGCACCTCGGCCTGGTTCGGCGCGGGCCGACGCTTGTCAATGATGGCCAGCGGCAGGTTGCCCAGTTTGCGGGCCACGGCCCAGGAACGCTTGGTGCCCCCGATGTCGGGCGACACGATCATGTACTTCTTCGGGTCCAGCACCCCCAGGTACTCCCGGAAGATGGGCGTGCTGAACAGGTTGTCCACCGGGATGTCAAAGAAGCCCTGGATCTGGCCGGAGTGCAGGTCTACGGTGAGCACCCGGTCAGCCCCGGCCCGCTCAATGAGGTTGGCCACCAGTTTGGCGGAGATGGGCACCCGCGGCTGGTCCTTGCGGTCCTGCCGGGCATAGCCGAAGTAGGGGATGACGGCGGTCACGCGCCAGGCCGACGCGCGCCGGGCCGCGTCAATCAGGAGCAGGAGCTCCATCAGGTTGTCGGCCGGCGGATGCGTGGACTGCACGATGAACACATCCTCGCCCCGCAGGTTCTCCAGGATCTGGACCCGGATCTCACCGTCGGCGAACCGGTCCACGATGTGCTGCACCGGTTCCAGGCCCAGGTACGCCTGGATATCCTTGAGCAGTGCGCGGGAGGAGCGGCCCGACAGGAGTTTGATTTCACGCGCCATGGTGCCCGTTCCCCGACCTTAAAAAGGAAAATGGTGGGCGGAGGCGGATTCGAACCACCGACCTCGTGCTTGTAAGGCACGCGTTCTCACCAACTGAACTATCCGCCCACCTGTAAATCAGGCCGCGAGAAGTTTCGCCAAACGGCTCTTCTTTCTTGCCGCTGTGTTGCGATGCAAGATGTGCTTTTTCACAGCCTTGTCAATCAAAGAGTAGGCCTCCCGAAGGAGCTTCTCTTTCTCTTCCCGGCTTTCTGCGGCCATCATCTTCTTGATGGTGTTCTTGATACGGGTCTTGAGCGCCCGGTTCCGTAACCGCCGCTTTTCGCTCTGGCGCACCCGTTTTTCCGCCGACCGGTTCCTGCGTACTGTCATCTCGCTTATCCTCCTTGAAGGTTCTCGGGGGGACCCCTATTATAACTCCGAAAACCGAACCCTGCAATGGATGCAGCCCCGGAAATCCAGCGGTTTCTGGATTACCTCCGCACCGAACGGGGGTACTCTGAGCACACGGTGCAGGCCTACGCCCGCGACCTCACGCTGTTCCAGAACTATTTTCGGCGGAAACGCCGCGCCCGGCGTCCAACAGATCTGTCGGTGCAGGACCTCCTGAACTTTCTGCGCCACCTGCAGAAAAAGGGGTACGCCGCTTCGTCGCGGGCCCGGCTGGTGTCGGCCCTGCGGTCCTTTTACCGGTACCTGGTGGAGGAAGAGGGCGCCCAGGCCAATCCAGCCGAACTCCTGGAAACCCCACGCAAGGGCGAACGCCTGCCCGAGGTGCTCACCTATGCCGAGGTGCTGCAACTTCTGGAAGCCCCGGATGTGGGCACACCACTGGGCCTGCGCGATCGGGCCATGCTGGAGTTCCTGTATGCCACCGGGGCCCGGGTGTCGGAGATGCTGGGCCTTCGCCTGGCCGATCTGGATCTGCGCCGGGGCCTCGTACGCCTGCGGGGCAAGGGCCGAAAGGTGCGGCTCGTGCCCCTGGGAGATGCGGCCCGCGAATGGCTCCAGCGGTACCTGAAGGAAGCCCGGCCCCAGCTGGCCCGGAGGCCCGCCCGCGACTTCGTGTTCGTGAACGCCCGGGGCGGCCCCCTGAGCCGCACCGGCTTCTGGAAGATTCTGCGACAGGCCGCCCTGAAGGCCGGCCTCGGTAAACGGGTGTATCCCCACATCCTGCGCCACACCTTCGCCACCCATATGCTCTCCAACGGCTGCAACCTGCGGGTGCTCCAGGAACTCCTGGGCCACGCCTCAGTGTCCACCACGGAGGTCTATACGCATCTGTCCATCCAGCACCTGAAGGAGGTATTCCAACGGTACCATCCCCGGGCGTAGCAAAGCCTTCCCGCGGTCGGGTGCGCCTGTTCGCCACCTGCCTGGGTGACCTCTTTCAACCCCGGATCGTGCACAAAACCCGCAGGCTTCTGGAACGACTGGGCTACGAAGTGGACCAGCCTGCAGGCTGGCACTGCTGCGGCCAGGTGGCCTACAACGCCGGACGCATCACGGAGGCCCGGCGGATGGCCGAGCACTGGGTGGATACCTTTTTCCGGGAGCCGGTGCCGGACTTCGTGGTGGCGCCTTCGGCCTCTTGCGTGGCCATGGTTCGGGAACGGTTCCCGGACCTCGTGCCCCGGGCGCGGCACCTCGTTAGCCGGGTGCTGGAACTCAGCGAGTTTCTGCACGATGTGGTGGGCGTGGAACGGATCTCGGGCCGGTTCCCCCACCGGGTGCGCATCCACTATTCCTGTCATTACCTGCGGGGCCTGGGCCGGCGGCACGAGATCTTGCGGATCCTCCAGCGGCTGGAGGGCATTGAGATCCAGCCCACCCCCGAAGCCGATCTCTGCTGCGGCTTCGGCGGCGTGTTTTCGCTGGTGCTGCCCGAACTCTCCCTGGCCATGGCCGAACGCAAGGTGGCCCGGTCCTTTGACGGCGACTTTGAGGTGCTGACCTCGTCGGATCCCGGATGCCTGATGAACCTGCGGGGTGTGCTGCGCCGCCTGGGGCGGCCGGTACGGGTTCTGCACTTTGTGGAGTTGCTGGTGCCATGAAGCGGTTTCGGGACACCGCCCGCGAGGCCCTGCGCCACCCGGAACTGCGCCGGGCGCTGGACCACAACACCCGGGTGTCGGTGGAAAAGCGGCGTCGCCGGATCGCCGAAACCCCGGGCTACGCCGAGGCGTCGCGCCGCGCCGCCCGGGCCCGCCGCCGGATGCTCCGGGAACATCGTGCACTTCTGCAACAGTGGATCCAGAGGGCTCGGAGCCGCGGGATCCAGGTGCATCCGGTGGCCTCGGCCGGGGAAGCCCGCCGGGCCGTCCTGCGGATTCTGGAGCGCCACGGCGTTCGCCGGGTGGTCAAGAGCAAGTCCATGATCACCGAGGAGATCGGCCTGAACCCGGCCCTGGAGGCGGCCGGTATCCAGGTGACGGAAACCGACCTGGGCGAGTGGATCGTGCAACTCCTGGGGCAGCGACCCTCCCATATTACGGCCCCGGCGCTGCACCTGCGCCGCCACGAGATCCGGCGCGTGTTCCACGAAAAACTGGGGTATTCGGGCTCCGAAGACCCTCGGGAACTTGCCGCCTTTGCCCGGCGGTACCTGCGGCAGCGCTTCCTGGAGGCCGAGGCCGGCATCACCGGCGCCAATTTCCTGGTGGCCGAAACCGGAGGCCTGGTGATCCTGGAAAACGAGGGCAACGCCGGGTTTACGCTCTACTGGCCCCGGCTCCATGTGGCGGTCACCTCGGTGGAAAAGGTGGTGGTCAACCATGGGGACCTGGCGGATCTCCTTCGGGTGCTGCCCGTGGCGGCCACCGGGCAGCGGCAAACCGCCTATGTGCGGTTCGTGCAGGAGCCGATCTCTAAGGGTCGCGAGGTGCATGTGGTGCTGCTCCACGGCCCACGGCTGGACTGGCTCCAGGACCCCGATTGGGCCGAAACCTTCGCCTGTATTCGGTGTGGTGCCTGTTCCACCGAATGCCCGGTGTACCAGACCGTAGGGGGCCATGCCTATGCCAGCGTGTACTCCGGCCCCATCGGGATACCGCTGAGTTTCCTGCTCTGGCCCGACGAAGCCTTGCCGGACCTGGCCTACGCCTGCACCCTCTGCGGCCGCTGCGTGGAGGTATGTCCGGTGGAGGTGCCCTTGGTAGACCTGATCCTGCGGGTGCGGCAACGCACGGCGAGCCGGGCCTTGACCCCCCTCTTGAAAGGCTGGTTTCGGGGCTGGACGCTTATGATGACCTCGCCCCCGGTCCAGGCGATGGCCCGGCGCTTGCTGCGAAGCCCGTTGGCCCGCCCCCTTTCGTCTTTTGGCCCCTTCCGCGCCTGGACCCGGGAGCGGGGCCTTTCCTTTTTTGAAGGGGAGGAGCCATGAGCCTGCCGGAGCAGTTCCTTGAGGCCCTTCGGCAGAACGGCTGGCAGGTGCGCCGGATGGCCGAAGACCAGGTGCCGGAGGCGCTGCATGGCTTGC
Organism: Caldifarciminota bacterium; assembly: GCA_015489295.1. The sequence continues at coordinate 1,616 of WGAB01000068.1, read as the reverse complement.
TGGAGGAACACACGCCGGTGCCGGCCGGCGGCCGCCGGGTGCGGGCCTGGCTCCAGACCGCAGGAGTTCCCATCGCCCGGGAGCCGGTGGTCGCCTGCCCCTGGGCCGTAGCCGAAGCCGCCTATGGCATCGCCGAAACCGGAGGCGTGGCCCTGGGGTTCGGACCGGACCAGCCGCCCTGGATCTCCCTGGTGCCCGACCGGCTGCTGATCCTCCTTCCGGCCCATCGGGTGGTGCCCGACCTGGCAACCCTATTCCGGAAGGCCTCTGATCTCCAGGGGGCGCCGGCCTGGACCCTGATCCACGGCCCCAGCGTGACAGCCGACATTGAAAAGGAAATCGTGCGCGGCGTCCACGGCCCCGCCGAAGTCCACCTGTGGCTGGTGTTTCCCGACGCCCGGGGAATGTCCGACCTTCCCGAAACCTCCTAACTCTCTACGGCCTCCTGGAAACCGAAGGGCATCCAGAATTTCAACACCCTGCTCCAGAGATCGGGTGCTCTCCATCCGGGGGAGTCTTCTTGCCCGTATCGGAATCGCACACCGATGATCCAATCGAGCCAGTAAAAATCCAGGTCGTTCTGTAGATCCTCGATCTGTTGCACCAGCGAGCGGATCCCATCACTTTCGTTGGTCGGCGCCAGCACGTTTTGAGCGGGTCGAAAGAGGTCCCATTCAAAGTCAGGGAATCGAAGGGCAAACTCTACCTGGTCACTCGGTTCGTTCGGTTGCCGATCGTATTCCGGAACCCTGTTAAATGCGTAAACCTCGATCAAGATGTGCACAGAGGTTCCGACGCTCTTACAGACTTCCTTTGCCGTCTCTTCTACGGATCCCTCTTTGGCTAGGGAAACAAATCGGTGCCAGAACCAATCGTTTCCCATGATGTATCTCGGATGGACCCATTTGTGTAGTTTCCTGCCCAACCCTTTTTCCACATAATAACCCACATAAAGCAGCCCTTCGGGTGAGCGTGGACGCCGATGAAAACAGAATTTGCTGAACTTGTATGCTGGCCATTCGGAGCTGGGGACAATCCACCAGTCTGTGTGTTCCGGGTCAAAACGGTTGAAAGGCCGAAGGGTAAATGAGGAACGGGGGTTAGACTCCGACTCTTTAATGAACGAGATGATAGCTCGCGCAACTTCTCGATTGTTCCTGAATGCCACCACTGGAACCGTTTCTTCTGTCGTCATTGGTTACCTCCCGATGATTTGTGCCCTCGGGAAAAGATTGAACAAAAGCCATTTTCCTCAACTCAAAGATGAAGTGCACCGGCCCCTTTGTCAAGATCAAGCTTTCCAGAAAGGTGATGATCTTTTGATCTGAGTGCTATAGATCGCCGCTAAAGCGGTTCCTGCCACGGACCCATGCCCCTGTAGGAGCGGCTTCAGCCGCGATTCTGCTTAGAGACGATCACACCCTGAGAGGGCATTTTTTCAAATCGCCGCTAAAGCGGCTACTCCAGAGACTCGACCACCCTATAGGAGCGGTTTTAGCCGCGACGTGCAAGTCATCCCCGCACCTGGCGGGCAGGGATTGAGGGGCGGGGGTGCAGCCCGCTGGGCTGCAAGGTGTAGGAGCGGCTTCAGCCGCGATGGAACTCCTTGGGGTGAG
>WGAB01000067.1 GCA_015489295.1 Caldifarciminota bacterium | reverse complement strand
CTCCTCCATCGCCTATCGTTCTACAGCCATCAGGGAACCTATCAACTGTTTTTGCACCGCCTTTTCGTGGCCGCATTGGGGGTGTTGCTCTTCGTGCTCATCTTTCTGCTCTCGCCCCTGCGGTACAACCGCGATGTTCTCCGTTCTCTGATTGCCCTGGCCACCTTCTATGAACTCTCCCTGTACCTTACGGCCTTCTTCAATTTGCTCCAGCCCCTGAACACCACCTCCCGGCCTGCCTGGCGGATTGTCCTCATCACCAGCCTCGCCTTTTTCACCATAGCCCCCTTCGTGTATGCCATCGGTTTGATGTGGGGCTACGATGTGCTGCTCCTGCAAAGTGCCCAATCTGCCATTTACCTGTTTGGCCTGGGCTTACTCGTGGCCTTTTTCCAGGACCCTGACCGTACCCTTTCCCTGGACCAGGCACTGGTGGAAATAGGACGACGCCGCTTCCTTACCCCCCTGATCGAGCGCCTCCTGCTGGAAAAGGAACTGGAACGCCGACAACTGGAACTCCAGGTCTTTAATCCTGAGCGCTACCTGGAAAGCCTGCGGACGGGCAACTGGGCCCAGGTGTTAGAACCCATCGCGGGTTATCTTCAGCAAAATGTGGCCCATAGCCCGGTGTTTCTGGGAGAAATCCATCCGCTGGAACGGGAAGTCGTTTTCCAATACCGGGTTCCGTTGCAAGGGCCTCCCAAGGAGCCCCTTGCACCTCCGAGAACCCTTCGGATCACCGGCCTGGAACATGCTCCCCAGTACCTTCCCCGGCAAACCCTGGCCCATGAAGAGTCGCTGTTGTCCACCCTGCTGGACCAGGAGGGGGGTGCCCTCACCCTTCCCCTGACCATCGGATACCGATCCCACCTGCTTTGGATACCCGTGAGCCCGGAAAAGGCTAAAGAGCTGATCCCCTGGATGCAAACCCTGCAGCAGCGAATCCAGACCATGCTGAGTTACGCCTTTGAGTACCTGAAACAACAGGAAACCAAGCGGTTGGACGAAGGGCTCCGGCAGGCACTGGCCGGCGTTCTAAAGAGCAGCGACCTCAACGACTATCTGGACAAACTCTGCACCGCCATGGAAAGCGTATTCCCCGATCTTGCGCTCCTGACCATTTCGGGGTCGCGAATTGAGGTGGTGCGACACCGGGGAAACCATGCATCGCTCTGGCACCAACTGGCTGAAACCCTGAGCATCTATGATCTTCGCCGCCTCACCAGCACCACGCCCGGATTCCAGCCTTTGCCGCCCCTTCCCGGTGCCTTCTCCTTTACCCCCTTAAGCGAGGATCTGGTGCTGGCGGTTTATCGGGCCTCTGCCGAGGAAACCTCGGTGCTTCAGCAAATCCGCGAAGATTACTTCTTCAGCCAGGTGTACCCCTTCATTGAACAGCATCTCCGCGATGCCTACCGGTTTTTCCACGAGAAACGGGTTTGCTGGTTCTCGCAGCGTCTCAGTGAAACCATCCCGCGGGAGACCGGATCGCTGGACGCCACCGAGGTGGCCCACCGCATTCTTCAAACCTCGCTGCAACTCACCGAATACCCGGCGGTTTCCCTGTTTCTGGTGGACGGAGAGAATCCCAACCGCGTGGAATATGTGGGGACCGCCCCAGAACACCTGGCCCTGAACATCGGCGCCCGACTGGACCTACGAGCCTCCCCCACCCTGCTCACGGCTTCCGCCACCCGGAAACCGGTCAACGCCCAGTACGAGCAAGGAGACCTGCTGGCCAGGGACCTGGGCTTTAAGGCATGGGCGGTATTTCCTCTGCACCTGGATGCAAACCTGCTGGGATTTTTGGTGTTTCACTCCCAGCAACACCTTCCGGCCCTCAACGCCTACGAGATCCAGATGCTGGAGCAGTTCACCTATCTGGTGTCCTTCATCCTGTTCTGGGCCCTGTCGCGACACCGTTTCCGGGAACAGGAGGAAAGCGCCCAGAAACTCCTGGAGGCCCTTGCCGAGTTCCTGAGCATCACCAACGAGGAAAGCCTTCAGAGGAGACTGGTAGACCTCGCCTGCGACCTGATGGGTGGCGATGCCGCCAGCTTCATGGTGTACAACCCCCAGGAACGCGTGTTCATGATCTCCCAGGCCCGGGGCCTTTCCGAAACCTATGTGAAGCAACAGCGCATCTCCGGAGACCGGGTGCGCGACCTGATGGGTGGCGGGTACACCCCCGTATATGTTCGGGATCTTCAAAAGCGGGCCTACGGCGACCTAAACCTGATCCAGCAGGAAAACCTCCGCAGCGTGATTTCCGTGTTTGTGCGTCGCAGCGGGGAGGTGTACGGCCTGCTGAATGTGTACAGCAAGGGTGAAGTTCGCACCTTTTCCGGCACCAAGCGCGAAGTGTTCTCCTACCTGGCCCTGTTGACCTCCTCCTTGCTGGAAAACATCTACCTGTACCACTCGGCCCTCCGCCAGAGCAAAATCCTGGAAACCCTGAATGCGTTGGGCCGCCAGGTGATCCGGCATATCCAGGATCCGGGAGCCTCCTGGCAGTCCCTGCTCGGTGTGCTGGCAGACCTCCTGAATTGCCGAACTGTCCAATTGATCCGTTCCCGCGAAGATCGGTGGGTAGAGGTTTATACCCTGGAGCGCAGAACGGGCGAGTACTCAGAGCACTTCTGGCCGCGCAAGGAATTCCAAAAACGGTACCCTGACTTTCCCGACTTTTCCCAACTGGAAACCATGGACCTTCACCTGCAGGATGGCCGGTACATCCTCTACCTCACCCGACAGGACGTCCACGGCTGGTACCTGGTCCTGGAAAACCCCCTCTTTGACCTCTTTGAAGAAGCCTACATGGACATCCTGCAGGGGATCTCCGATCTCCTCAGCCTGGGCATCCTGGGCATGGAGCACTTCCAGAACGAACGCCGCCGCTCCGAAGACATGACCTTTGTGAACCAACTGCTGCGGTTGACCTTCACCACCGATAACTTTGAAGCGGCCCTGGAAAAGGGACTGGAGTCCCTGGCCCAACGGCTCCAGGCCCGCTGGGTCGCCCTGGTGGATCCCCGGAAGGGCACCGAGGAGCATCCCTTCCGCTTTCTCTGCCCCAGGAGCCAGCAGAGAAAGGCAGAACACGCCCTCAAAAAATACCGGGATCGGCTGCTCCAGTGCCTGAGGCGGCAAAAACTGGATGCCATCGCTGAAGGATCCGACCTGTATCTGGCTGTGCCCCTGATCGCACATCAGGGTCCCCAGGGCGTTCTCTTTTTGCATACCACCTTCCGTGAATTCGATCCCCTCTACACCACCTCCTTCCTCACCACCCTGGCCTCCGAGCTCGCCGCGGTGCTGGAAAACTACACCCTGTTGCAACAGACCCGCGAACATGCCCGCCGCCTGGAACAGGCCCAGCAGCAACTCGTGGAGTCCTCCAAACTCGCCGCCCTCGGTAGCCTGGCGGCCGGCGTGGCCCACGAGATCAAAAACCCTCTGTTCATCATTCAGGGCACCCTGGACCTCTGGGCCCGCAAAAAGGAGTTCGGACTGCCCGGCTCTGAAATTGAAAAGGTGAAGGAAGCCATCTGGCGCATTGACCGCATTGTCCGATCCCTTCTGGACTATGCCCGCAGTTCCCAGGAAACAGCCGTGGGCACTGTTTTCGTCAACGACGCCATTGAAAAGAGCCTGGATATGATGATCCCCGCCTTCCAGAAGGAAGGCATCACCGTGGAAACCGACCTGCAACCCGATCTCCCTCCCATCAAGGCCAACCGCGGCGAAATCCAGCAGATTGTGACCAACCTGGTGCAGAACGCCCGTGACGCCATTGTCCACAGCGGCAAGGGCAGCCGTATTGTGGTATCTTCGGCCCTCCGCGATGACATCGTGGAAATTTCCGTGTGGGACAACGGCCCTGGCATTCCCGAGGAGCTGCGGGAGAAAATCTTCGACCCCTTCTTTACCACCAAGGCCCCTGGCGAAGGCACCGGCCTGGGCCTGGCCATCGTACAACGGATCGTCAACAACCTGAAGGGTTCTATTGAAGTGGAAAGCGAAGAGGGCCAGTACACCCGTTTTGTTGTCCGGTTTCCGTATGTGCCCGCAGAGTTCGGAGCCCCCGCGGCATCCAAGGTTGCCGCCAAGGAACGGGCCTCCCTCCAGGGCAAACGCATTCTGGTGGTGGACGACGAGGAAAGCATCACCCGGGTCCTGGAAGAGTACCTGACAGACCTCGGGGCCCAGGTGATCATCTTCACAGACCCTAAGAAGGCCCGGCTGCGGGCCCGGATGGACCGCTTTGATGCCATCATCCTGGATATCCGCATGCCCGGGATCTCGGGCTTTGAACTCTATGAGGACATCCAGACCCGAAACCCCTATAACGCCTGCCGCACCGTATTCTTGACCGGTGGCCTGGGAGACCCACAAATCCGGCAGTACCTGGAAGACCACAATCTTCCCTATCTGGTGAAACCTGTAGAACTGGACGAACTGTATCGCGTTCTTCAAAAAATCCTGCGTGCCTGCGAATCGGAGCAGAAGTCGTGAAAACCCTGGTGGTGATTCCAGCCTATAACGAGGCCCGGCACCTGCCCGTGCTGCTCCGCCGGATCCAGAAGGTGCATCCCCTGAGCCAGGTGCTGGTG
>WGAB01000066.1 GCA_015489295.1 Caldifarciminota bacterium | reverse complement strand
TCGCCGGCCTCCAGGTCCACCAGTTTCAGGTACACCACCTCCTGGGGCTTGACCCCGGGCAGGAGACGGCGTTCGCGCCAGGCATCGCGTCGGGTGGGAAACACGCCGCGGAACCCCGGTTCTGCGAGATACACCACCTTGCCCCCGGCCTCCCGCACATAGCAGGTGGTAAAATCGGGCCCCATCTTGCCCACATAGAACTCGGCGAGGGTGCGGCCCTGGGCGTCGCGGTACTGCACGCGAATGCCCTTTTCGTCGGTCACCTCAAAGGTGGCGAACTTCTCGGGGTTCTGGGAGATTCGCAGGTACCGGGCCTCCTCCATGGTTTTTCGCCAGTTCTGGATGCGGTTCAGGGCGGCCGGGCGGTAGGTGGCCGAGTCCACCTGCACGAGCCAGTTCTGGCCGCGTTTCACCAGGTGCACCGTGTCCTTCTGGTGGATCAGCACGATCTCGGCGACGGCATCGGGATTGATGGTCTCCAGAACGAAGCCCGAGGCCTTGTGGGTGGCGGAGGAGGCGCTGGCCAGCCACCGCACCACATACACCAACAAAAGCACCACAAAGATGGCCGTCAGGGTTGCCACCCTGCGGTTCATTCCTTCTCCTCCCGTTTACGACGCACCAGCACCACCAGGCCCACGATCACAAGGATCGCCGGGATGGCGTAAATGTTGAAGAACTTGAACAGGTTCTTCTGGGCCTCGGTGAGGGGTTTCAATGGCCGGTCGGTGACGCCCTTGGAGCGGATCGCAATCAGGTCTTCGCTCAGCCCCAGGTAGTCCACCAGGTTCATGAAGAAGGTGAGGTTCTCCGGAAAACTCTGCACGAAGGTGGTTTGGGCGAAGCGCGAGGTGCCGGTGACCACCAGGTGGGTTTTGGGGCTGTAGGAGGGGAGGGTATCGGTTTGGGTGGTGTCGGCCGAGTACCGGGGGAAGCGGCCGGTAGCCAGAGCAGCCACCACGAAGGACCGCCGGGCCTCGGGCCGCGGCGGCCGCAGCGACTGCGGATCCAGGTTGAAGAAGCCGGTGCTGTGCCAGGCCTTGTCGGTGGTGCGGGCCAGGTACTCAAAGTGCACCAGGGTATCGGCCGTGTCGCCCACGAACTCCAGCGAAGAGGTCCAGGGCATCACCAGGGATTCCAGCTGGCGCACCGGAGGCAGCTGGGGATTGAACCCGCGCTTGGTGATCTTCACCCAGTAGGGGTAGGGCACGAAGAACCGGACGAAGCCTCGGGCGAAGGGGGCGATTTCGTTGGACACATCCAGTACCAGGTCGTTGTTGACCTGGATGCCGTAGTGCTTGAGGAGGTCCAGCAGGGGTGACTGGTTCACGCGGGCGGTCAGGGGTTCCTCAATCTTCACCGGGTCCACCAGGAACAGCACATTGCCGCCCTGCTGCACGAACCGGTCAATGTTTTCGGCGTCCTGCCGGGTGAAGCCCTCGCCCCCCACCACGATCAGGAGGTCCACGCCGCTGATCCTCTGGCCCGGCTTCAGGGTTTTGAGGGTGTACTGCTTGCTGAGTTCGGTGCGCACCTCATAGAAGTCGCGGTCCAGGGAGAGGTCTTCGGGCAGAAGGATGCCCACGGTTTTCTGGATGCCGGAGGTCACCTTCAGGATGGCGGCCGTGATCTCGTATTCCAGGTTGGACACATCGCTGGCCACGGGGATGGTTTCCTTGCGGTCGCCGTACAGGAACACCATGCCCATATAGGCTTTGACGACCTCCACCTTGTCCTTTTCCAGCACATTGACCTGCACGGGCACGATGCCCAGGCGCCGGGCCTCGCGTTCCACCTGGGGGTCCTTGAGGGGATCGATCCATTCCACCTGCAGGTTGCCGCGGGCGTAGGTGCGGTACTCGTCCAGGAGGTCACGGATCTCGTCGCGGAGCACGATGAGGTTGGGCGGCAGTTTGCTGGAGAAGTACACCCGCACGGTTACGAGGTCATCCAGGTTTTTGAGGATGCGCTTGGTGGCGGGCGACAGGGTATAGAGCTTTTCCTGGGTGAGGTCCACGCGCAGGGGCACCCGCCAGATGAGGCCGTTGATGAGGATCACGATGCCCACGAACAGAAGCCCCAGGACCCAGGAGGTTTGCCGAAGGCTACGGGTTTTCGGTTTCATGGTTCACCCTCCGATCCGCCAGACCTCCATGCTGCGGAGGTTGAGGTACAGGAACACGGCCATCACGGAAAGGTAGTAGAGGATGTCGCGGAGGTCCAGCACGCCGCGGGCGATGCTTTCAAAGTGGTATCCCAGGCCGAAGTACTGGAGCACGGCGGCGACACCAGGCGGAAAGGTGGCGAGCACCCAGTCCATGCCCAGCAGGAAAAAGAAGAACACGAACACCGCACCCAGCAGGAAGGCCACGATCTGGTTCGCGCTGATGGCCGAGGCAAACAGGCCGATGGAAAGGTATGCGCCGGCCAGGAACAGGGCGCCCAGGTAGCTGGCCACCACCTGGCCCCAGTCCAGGTTGCCGATCAGGGACACGGAGATGGGCAGGGTCAGGGTGAGGAGCAGCGAGAGCACCACGAAGGCGAAGCCAGCCAGGAACTTGCCGGCCAGGATTTCGGGGTCGCGCAGGGGCAGGGTCATGAGGATTTCCAGGGTGCCGTTGCGGCGCTCCTCGGCCCAGGCGCGCATGGTAATGGCCGGAATGAAGAGCAGGAACACCCAGGGCAGGAGCGAGAAGTAGCCGCGCACCGAGGCCTGGCCGATCACGAAGAAGCCCCGGAAAAAGAGCCACTGGGTGAGCACGAGGAACACCACCAGGTAGATGTACCCGGTGGGTGAGGTGAAGAACTCCCGAAACTCCTTTTTGAACACGGTCCAGGTGCCCCTCATGCCGTTGCCTCCTCGGTGGTGAGGTTCAGGAACACCTCTTCCAGGGTGGCGCGTTCCCGCCAGAGTTCGCGGAGGGTCCAGCCCTGTTCCACGGCCAGCCGGTACAGGTCTTCGCGGATGTCCTTGCCCTCGGGGCCGCGGAGGGTCCAGCGGTAGGCGCCGTCCTCTTCGGCGATCCGGTGGAAGGATTCAATCCAGGGCTGGCTCTGGAGCACGGGTTCCACCTCCTGGGGTGGGTTCCGGAGTTCCAGGTGGATAACCTCGCCCTCGGAGGCCTTCTGCAGGAGTTCGTCCAGGGTGCCGGAGGCGGCGATCCGGCCGCGGTTGATGATGATGACCCGAGAGGTGGTGGCCTGAACCTCGGGCAGGATGTGGGTGGACAGCATGACGGTTTTTTCCCGGCCCAGTTCCCGGATGAGGTTCCGGATTTCCACGATCTGGGTGGGGTCCAGGCCGCTGGTGGGTTCGTCCAGGAGCAGGATGGGCGGATCGTGGATCAGAGCCTGGGCCAGGCCGACGCGCTGGCGGTATCCCTTGGACAGGGTCTCAATGGTCTTTCGGTACTTGTCCTCCAGGTTCGTGAGGTGCAGCACGCGGTCAATGGCGTCGCGCTTGCGGGCGCCGGTGAGGCCGCGGGCTTCGGCCACGAAGTCCAGGTATTCGCGCACCTTCATTTCCAGGTACAGGGGGTTGTCCTCGGGCAGGTAGCCGATGCGCTGTTTCACCTGCAGCGGCTGGCTGAGGACATCGTAGCCGTCCACGGTCACGGTGCCTTCGTCGGGCAGCAGGTAGCCGGTGATGATGCGCAGGGTGGTGGTTTTCCCGGCGCCGTTGGGCCCCAGGAATCCCAGCACCTCTCCCTTGCGCACCGTGAAACTGATGTGGTCCACCGCCAGGGTGGTGGAATACGCCTTTGTAAGGTCCCGGACTTCAATCATGGTGCCTACCTCGGGGTTGTGGAGCGAGGGGATTCCGGGGATTAGTGTATGACGAGGGTTTCAGCCTGTCAAGAAATCTGAGGGCGTGCGCACAGTAGAAAGCCGGAAAAACTACTCGAATTGAGGCAGCCGAAGGACGAAGCGGAGGATCCCGTAGCCCAGAAGTCCGGAAAGCAGGGAGCCCATCAGGATCCCCAGGCGTTCCAGGCCCAGGTAGGCCGCGTTGCCGCCCTCCTCAAAGGCCAGTGAGGCGATGAACAGGCTCATGGTAAAGCCGATGCCGCAGAGGACGGCCACGCCGTAGAGATCGCGCCACCGAACACCCTGGGGGAGCGCGGCCAAGCGCAGGCCGGCGGCCAACAGGGTGGCGCCAAAGATGCCCATGGGCTTTCCAAGAAAGAGCCCCAGGGCAATTCCCAGGGGTACGGGGTGCAGCAGGTCCCTCAGCGCCATGCCGACCAGGGAAACCCCGGAATTGGCGAAGGCAAAGATCGGCAACACCCCAAAGGCCACCCACGGGTGGAGCCCGTGTTCCAGACGGTGCAGCAGGGACTCCTCTTCCGGCCGACCCAGGGGGATGAACAAGGCCAGCACCACGCCGGCCAGGGTGGCGTGGACTCCGGATTTCAGGAGCGCCACCCACAGGGGTACCCCCACCACGAAATAGGGGGCAGCCCGGCGGAGCCCCAGGCGATTCATTATCCACAAAACCCCCACGAGCAGGGCGAAGATCCCCAGGGCAACAAAGGACACATGGGCCGTGTAAAAGAGAGCGATGATCACAATGGCTCCGAGGTCGTCAAAGATCGCCACGCTCAGCAGAAAGGCCTTCAGTGCCGCGGGCACCCGTTTGCCCAGAAGGGATAACACGCCCAGGGCGAAGGCAATGTCAGTCGCTGTGGGAATTGCCCAGCCGCGGAGCGCCTGGCCGTCGCCGCGGTTCAGCAGGAGATAGATCCCAGCAGGAACGGCCATGCCTCCGACAGCCGCGAAGGCCGGCATGGCAACCTGTCGGAGGCTGGAAAGGTGCCCCTGGAATACCTCCCGCTTCAATTCCAGGCCCACCAGGAAGAAAAACAGGGCCATGAGCCCGTCGTTGATCCACAGGAGCAGGGGTTTGGCGATCTTGAAGGAACCGATCTGGAGGGCCACCGGTAGGGACAGCAACCCCTCATAGATTTCGCGGAGGGGCGAGTTGGCCACCACGAGGGCCAGCACCATGGCCGCCATCAGGGTGATGCCGCCAGCGGCCTCCAGCCGGAAAAACTCCTGCAGGGGGTTCTGGACATAGGTGGCAAAGGTCCGTTGCAGGCGCGCCATCGTCGCCCTGAAGGGTACGCGATTCACGCGGTCCCCTCAAGGCCGCAGGAGCGAAAACGGCTGGTGCTCGCCCTCAGCGCCCCTGCCAGAGTTGATGGGTCAGGGCCACGAGGTCCTGGTCGTCAACCCGGGCGTCGCCGTTGAGGTCGGCGTAGCCCGGCACCGGCGGCGCCGGCCCCTTTTCATAGAGATAGTTTGCCAGGTACTCCACATCCCGGGCATCCACCACGCCGTCGTTGTTCGCATCGCCCAGGCGGCCGGTGGCGTCCACGAGGTGCAGGAACATGGCGTAGGCGGCCGGATTGACCGTGAGCCAGGCGCGGACCTGCTCCGGCGCGTTGGGCAGCACAATCTGCCGGAAGGTGCCGGTTTGCAGCATGCCCCAGGCCCAGGTGAGGATGGCAAAGGAGTCGCCCTCGGCCGAGGGCAGGTAGCCGTTGACCAGTTCCGCCACCAGCACGGGGTGGTTCAGGGTGACCTCCTGGCCCCAGCCGCCGGGCACCCGCACCTGGTCCGAGAACACCTGGGTGTCCTGGCGGGTAACCTGGATCCGCAGCGTGGTCAGGGAGTCCAGGAGGAAGGGGCCCTGCACCGTGAGGGTGTCCACGGCGGTGTCGGCGTCGCCGGGGCTCAGGGTGTCGCCGTACATGCGGAGGGGCGCCTCTATGGTGCCGGAACCGGAGAGGACACCGTGCTGCACCTCCATCCAGAAGCCCGGCACCGAAAGGCTCCCCAGGAGCCGGGTTTTGCCCGCGGTTTGCCGGAACAGGCCGAAGTAGAGATCCAGCCTGCCCTCCAGCACCTCGCACACGCCCTCCTGCCGGAACAGCAGCCGGTCCAGGTGGGCTGTGCCGGTGCCGCTTTTGCGGAGGGTGCCCTGGTTGATCACCAGGGCCTGGGCCGTATCGGGCCCGGAAAAGCCGTCGCCGTCCTGGGTAAAGGCCAGGAGCGCCCCTGGAGCGTTGAGGAACACGGTGCCGCTGCCGAAGCCGCAGGTGCCATAGAAGGTACCGGAGTTCTCAAACCGGCCGGTAAAGACATGGCTGGCGGGGGTATAGGGTGCCTCAAACAGGCCGGCGTTGTGCCAGACGCTGCCCTCGCCCAGGGTGATGTCGCCGCTTTTCCAGAAAAAGGCCCCGGGCTCCTGCAGGTCGGAAATCACCAGGGTGCTATCGGGCACCGTCAGGTGGCCCTCCAGGCTGACGGCGCCGGATCCCTGGAACCGCACCGTGTCGCGATGGGGCACGGCAACACCGGCGACCATGCGCAGGGTCGCCGCGGTATCCACCCACCAGGAGCCGGTGATTCGGGGCGTGAAGGTGGAGGAGTAGATTTTCAGCAGCCCCTCGGCGACCCGCACGCTGCCGGCATCGGCTTGTTCCAGCAGCGAGCAGGCCCATAGAACCGTGTCCGGGGTGGACTTCAGGATGAGGCCCTGGTTCTCCACGGTTCCAGAGCACCAGAAGGCGCCCTTTTCAGGACGAACTCGCCCTCCGGGTGGACCTTCAGGAGAGCGGTTTCGGAGAGATGCGGCGCCCCCGTGGCGTCCAGTTCCAGGAGCCCGAAGTTTTCTACGATGCCGACAAGGTTACGGTCGTTGAGCAGGTTGATTCCAAAGGTGCCCCGGTTTTCCAGGGTATCCACGGCAAGGTCGCCGTCGTTCCAGTACAGGGTGCCGCCCTGCCGAACCTCCAGGCGTCCGGCGGCAAGATGGCCGTCCACATAGAGCACGGCGCCGGCATCCACGATGACCTCGGCCACCTGCACGCCTCCTGCAGGGGAATGCACCACGGCGCCGGAGCCGAGGTACACGATGTCTGTATCCGCGGGCAGGGGAGGCATCTCGCCGCAGGCCGTTTCGCCCCAGTTGTTCATGTACCTGGTTACGCCGCCTCCGCAGGTGCCGATTTCACAAACGCCGTCCCATTGCTGGTTGCATCCCCCCTGCCACACCCATACCCGGCCGCCGGCCCCACCAGCAAACAGGCCGAGCAGCAGGATCCCTGCGGTCCAGCGCATGATCCTCCTCCTTCAAAGTTCTGGGAACCCCCAAAGAAAGGGCGGTGCGGAAGGTCGCGGCCTCCAGCCCTACGGCCCACCATGGCATCCCTCCAGGCAAACGGGACTTCTGTAAAAAGATAAGGTTCCATTGCCCCACCGGCAAGGTTTGGGTGCCCTTTGCCCTTGAAATCGGCGGAAACATCGTCCACAATGGAGGCATGACTGCTTTCTGGCTCTGGACCGTTCTGGCATGGACCGGCCTGGGAGGCTGGGGGCTTCCCACCTCCCTTCAGCAGGTGGGCCTTTCCCATTGGCAACCCCAATACACGGTGTACGCAGCCTATTCCACCTCCTTCGGCAGCCTTCTTGGAACCCGGGTAAACTGGGTGCAGCCTGAAAAGGGCCTGGGCTTCGGCCTCACCCTGCTGAAAACCCAGGGCGGCACCTACGGCGGCTTTGATCTCAGGCTCCAGCGATCCCTTTGGGGCGGCACCTGGGGTCTGGAGATCCACTACCTGCGTTCCATAGAGGGGTCCGGCACGCCCCGGGGTCCGTTCCGGCCGTAACGCCCTGCGTTCCGTTGTCCGGCTTCTTCCCATCCTGCAAAATCTAAGGAGGACGGAGGGTTCTATGGAATTCACCGTGGGTCGCTGGACCTTCTGGCACATCCAAACCCATAAATTTGCATTGGACGGCGGCGCCATGTTTGGTGTCGTGCCGCGGGTTCTCTGGGAAAAGAAGATTCCCCCCGACGATCAGAACCGCATCCCCATGGGCACCAACCTGCTGCTCGTGAAAACCGAAAAGGACCTCGTGCTCGTGGACACGGGCCTGGGCGAGCGCTGGGACGAAAAGGGAAAGCGAATCTATGCCATCCAGCCCCAGGACCCCTGGCAGAACCTGCCCTACGGCCCGGAGGATGTGACCGTAGTCATCCTGACCCATCTCCACTTTGACCATGCCCGGGGTGCCGTGGACCGGAACCTGAAGCCCGCGTTTCCCAACGCCCGCTACTATGTGCAGCGCGACGACTTTTACGAAGCCCTGCACCCCAACGAACGGAACCGTGCCTCCTACTCGCCCGACGACTTCCTGCCCCTGGGCTCCCAGCTCCACCTCCTGGACGGCGACCAGGAGATCGTGCCCGGGGTCTTTGTCATCAAAACCGCGGGCCACACGGCCGGCCACCAGATCGTGCGCTTTGCGCCGGGCGACCGGGAGGTGTACTTCGTGGCCGACTTCATTCCCACGATCCACCATGCCGCCCTGCCCTACATCATGGCCTACGACCTGTATCCCATGGACAGCCTGCAGAAGCGCCGGGAGCTGTATCCCCTTTTCATGGAACGCGAGGCCCTGCTGGTGTTTGAACACGACGCCGAGCCCCGGCAGGGCTTTTTGACCTTCGACGGCAAACGCCATTCGGTTCGGCTTTTTGAACCTTAAGGAGGTGTAGGATGGTCCGCACAACCTTCGCCGAAGAGATCTACCTGAGGGCCCTCACGGGCAAGGTGATCGGCGAGCAGATGGTTTCCGAGTATGCGAAGGTGGCCTTTGTTTCCCCCAAAAACATTATCTGCTGCGCCATCAGCGCAGCGGCCGAGGCGGCCTACCTGATCCGTACCGGCGCCCGGGCGGCCCATTTCATCGCCGATCCCGACAACCTGGACCATATGGCCCAGGAGATCCAGCGGTTCCTGCCCGAGGCCGTGGTGCTCATGTTCGGTGGCGAAACCCCCATTGAGGAAACCAAGCGCCTGTTCCTCAACACGCTGAAAGCC
>WGAB01000065.1 GCA_015489295.1 Caldifarciminota bacterium | reverse complement strand
GTGGATTTCTCCGAGATCAAGGGCCAGGCCGCCGCCCGCCGGGCCCTGGAGGTGGCCGCGGCCGGCGGCCACAATGTGCTCATGATCGGCCCGCCGGGCTCCGGCAAAACCATGCTCGCCCGCCGGTTCCCCACGATCCTGCCCACCATGACCCTGGAGGAGGCCCTGGAAACCACCCGGATCTACTCGGTGGCCGGCCTGCTGAAGCCGGGCGAGGGCATCATCGCCACCCGGCCGTTCCGCTCACCCCACCACACGATTTCCGATGTGGGCCTCATCGGCGGAGGCCATGTGATCCGGCCGGGCGAGGTGTCGCTGGCCCACAACGGCGTACTCTTCCTGGACGAGTTTCCGGAGTTCTCCCGCAATGTGCTGGAAGTACTGCGGCAGCCCCTGGAGGACGGCGTCGTGCACATCACCCGAGCCCGTATGTCGGTGACCTTTCCGGCCAAGTTTCAGCTGGTGGCCGCCATGAACCCCTGTCCCTGTGGCTATCGCGGCGATCCTCGCCACACCTGCACCTGCACCCCGGGCATGATCCAGCGCTACTTCTCCCGGATCTCCGGCCCACTGCTGGACCGCATTGACATCCAGATCGAGGTGCCCGCCGTGCCCTTTGAAGACCTGGCCCGCAAGCAGCCTGGTGAGCCCTCGGCCGCCATCCGGGAACGGGTGGAACGGGCCCGCGAGATCCAGTTGCAGCGATTTCGGAACCATCCCGGCCTGTACTTCAACGCCCACATGGGCCCCCGCGAGATCCGGGAGTTCTGCCCCGTGGACGCCGAGTCCGAGAACCTGCTGCGGGCGGCCATTGACCGCTTCGGCTACTCGGCCCGCACCTACCATCGGGTGATCAAGGTGGCCCGCACCATCGCCGACCTGGAGGCTTCCCCCGACATTCGTTCCCGCCATGTGGCCGAGGCCATCCAGTACCGCACCCTGGACCGCGAAGCCGGTTTCACCACCCAGCCCTATGCGTGAGCCCCGGTCGCCCCTTCGGTGGTTCGCCCCGGCCTTCACCCTGATCCTCTGGATCGCCGGCCTCCTGCCCATTACCCAGAACGCCCTGTACCACACCGAAGACCTGCTGACCCATTTCCTGGGGTTCGTGGTGCTGATGCTGGCCTACCGGGAAGGCTTCGGGATCCGCTCCTGGCCCCGTCTCCTGCTCGTGGCCCTCGCCGTGGGCGGCATCCTGGAACTCCTGCAAACCCGGGTGCCCTACCGGGAGGCTTCCTGGACCGATCTGGCCGCCGACCTCGTGGGCGCCCTGCTCGCCGCCTGGATCCCGGAGGCCTGGCTGCCCCGCCTCTGGCGGCTGTTCGCCTCGCTCTTCGGCATCGGTTACCTGAAACCCGGCCCGGGCACCCTGGCCGCCCTGCTCACCACCGTGCTCTACCTGGCCACCCGCCACGGCCCCCTGTTCCTCTGGGTGGCGGCGGTACCTGTGGCCCTCTTTACCGTCGCGCTGGGCCACCTTCTGGCCGGCGACGAACCCGACCCCTCCTGGTTCGTGCTGGACGAGGTGGCCGGCGTGCTCGCGGCCCTGGCCCTGGTACCCAAGGAGCCCGGGCTCGTGATCCTCGCGTTTCTCGGATTTCGGGTGCTGGACATCTGGAAACCCGGCCCCCTTCGTCGCCTGGAAACCCTACCCCGCGGCTGGGGCATTTTGCTGGACGACCTCGCCGCCGGGCTCCTGGCAGGCCTGGTGGTGCGGTTGCTTGCTCTGTCCATCCTAGCCCTATAACCTATGGGTGTACCCATGAAGCGGATCGCCTTTCAAAGCACCGCTCTCTTTCCCTTCCATCGGGCCAGGTCCCCGGTTCATGAACAAAAGGAGGTTCTTCCATGAAGGTACAGGTGGTGTTCAAAAACCTGGAGGATGATCTCATCAAGGACCGTATTCGGGAATATCTGGACAAGCGGTTGGGAGGGCTGGACCGCTACTCCAACCATATCGTGGATGGGGAGTTTGTGATCGCCGAGGAGCGGGGTCGCTTCAACTCCACCCTGCTCCTGAAGGTCAAGGGAACCACCCTAAAGGCCACCGGCACGGGCAAGGATCCCTTTGAGGTCATTGACCTCCTGAAGGACAAGATGAAAAACCAGTTGATGCGCTACGAGGAGAAACTCAAACTGGAAGCCCGCCGAAAGAACCACGAGCGGGTCGTGGAATTTGAGGCCTGAAGTCTTTTTCCATGTCCGAAACGCCGTCCCGGGTGAGGGTGCAGGACCTGCTCCAGTTCCGGGCTGAGCGGCACCGGCTGCAGGCTCTTTCGCCCGGAAAAATCCTCGCCACCCCCATTCAGAGTTCCCAGGTGGTGCGGCCCGGGCTGGCCCTCCTGGGGTATCCGGAAACGATCCCCGAGGGCGCGGTGTGGCTGCTGGGCACTGCCGAAGTGCAGCTCCTGCAGCATCCGCCCGAAAACCTGCCCCTGGCCGAACGCATCCTGGCCCTC
>WGAB01000064.1 GCA_015489295.1 Caldifarciminota bacterium | reverse complement strand
GCCCAGCACCACGGTGGGCACGCCGTAAAGGTCCTTCAGCCGGGAGGCCACATATCCGAGGTACTGGGGTTCGGCGTCCTGGAGATCAATCAGCAGGTACCGGCGGCCGGAGCGGATCTCCTGCATGGCCCGGTTCAACAGGGCGTCGCCCCGGGAACGGTACTCCTGGACGCCCTGGAGCAGGGTGTTCAGGAGGGGTTTGAGGGCCGCCGGATCCCGGTGGAGCAGGAGGTCCACGCCTTCGTGGCGATGATCCCGGCGCTTGCCTGAGGACACCACTGAGATCAAAAGGTCCAGCGCAGGGGGCTGGCCCAGGGTTTCGGTGAGCACCTGCACGAAGGGGGGCGGTGAGGCTTCCAGGGCCCGCAGGCCTTCGTCGGCGATGATCTTGTTCTCCGAGAACAGGGGCACCCGGTCGGCCACGGTGCCGATGGCCGCATAGGCGAAGCTCCAGGGGAAGGCTTCCCGGAAGGCCTGAAGGCTCAGGCCCTGGAAGGCGTCCAGGAGCGCCCAGGCCGCCTTGAGGGCCACGCCCACGCCTGCCAGGTAAGGAAAGGAGCCGCCTCCGCGTTTGGGGTTGACCAGGGGCGCCTCGGGCAATTCGCGGGGGAGTTCGTGGTGATCGGTCAACACCACCTGGAACCCGAGTTCCCGGGCCCGGGCCACGGCCGCCCGGTCGCTGCCGCAGCAATCCACGGTGAGGATCAGCGACACGCCCTGGTCGCGGGCGTAGGCGAACCCCTGCTCGCCCAGGCCGTGGCCCTCCTGGCGTTTGGAGGGCACATAGTACAGGGCATCCAGGCCCAGGTGCTGCAGGGCGGCCAGCAGCACGGCCACGGAGGTGAACCCATCGGCGTCCTCATGGCCCCACACCAGGATCCGCTGTTGCTTCTGGCGGGCCTGATCCACAGCCCTTAACAGGGCCTCAATGTCGGGCAGGGTTTGCCAGGATACGAGGTTTGAGAGGGTGGGTTCAAAGGTGGCCCGGGCCAGTTCCGGGGTCGTGATCCCCTTCTGGACCAGGATCTCGGCGATTTTGGGGTGGATCGCGTAGGTTTCGGCAATGTGGCGGACCAGCGTGTCGTGCGCAGTCATGGGCCGAAAGTATTGTAAAGCAACAAAAAGGGGGCCCACCGGTCGGCGGGCCCCCTTGAAGGCTTGTTTGGAGCGGGATTACCGCAGGACCACGATCTTCTGGACGCGGGTGCCGAAGGGGGTGGCGAGCTTGGCGAAGTACACGCCGGAGTTGGCAGCGTTCCAGGTGACGGTGTGGGTTCCGGCGGCAACCTGGCCGTTCACCAGGGTGGCCACACGGCGGCCGGAGATGTCAAACACCTCCAGCGACACCGAGGCAGCCGAAGGCAGGGTGAAGGCGATCTGGGCGGTGTGCCGGACCGGCGTACGCACCTGCAGCCGCACCGGGTTCAGCACCGGCGAGGTCTCGGCCACATCGGTGATGACCCCCAGGAAGTCGGCGATCAGGGTGACCACGGAGTCAAAGGCCATGGTGCCGTTGAGGCCGCCCAGCTCAAAGGACACGCCCACGCTCTTGAAGGTGCCCTGGTCGTAGGCGACACCGCAGTTGTAGCCCACATCCGGGTTCTGGAAGATGGCCTCGGCGGTACCGCCCTGCACCGGCCCCACGGTGAGCTGGTCGATCCAGTTGTTCTCGCCCGCATAGGCCCAGGTGTTGCCAGCCAGGCCAGGGATCAGCGTGTTGTCGAGGCCGAGCACATTGGCCAGGTCAGCGCTTCCATCATCGGCGCCGGTTACGCCGGTCCAGGGTCCGGGATCCCAGGCGCCGGTGCCGGGGTCGTAACCCCACACATCGCCGCCCTCCAGGAAGAAGGCGCCGCCGTTGGTGAGGAAGGCCTCAATCTGGGCACCCTGGTCGGGCGTGATCTGGGTGTTGTTGCTGTAGATGCCGCACAGCACCCACAGGCTCTTGTACAGGGCCAGGTTGTTGAACTCGTTGGGGTCCGTGGTGTACACGCCGGTGAGGCCCAGGGCGGCCAGCGCGTTCTGCAGCATGGGACCGGTGAGCGGCGTGGGATCCAGGTCAATGATCACATAGTCCATCTGGCCTTCCAGCACCGTGAAGTCGCCGGTGGCGGAGTCATTGGCCGGGTTCTCGTCGCCCGAAAGGCTCACATAGGCCAGGGTGATGAAGGTACCGGTGGCCGTGGCCGTGAAGTCGGTGAAGGACACGGTTTCGGTGGTGCCGGGAGCCAGGTCGGTGACGGTCTGGACATCGCTGTAGACCTCGTTCAGGGAGGCGTCAAAGATCTTGAAGGTGACATCAAAGGTCTCGGTGTTGGACCCGAAGTTCCGCACCTTGGCCTGCGGGGTGACCACATCGTTCAGGAAGAGGTAACCGGTAGGGGCCAGGATGCTGGTGGTGGCCACATCGTGGGCCGGACCGCCGCCGCCGGCGCCCACCAGCGCCAGGATGTCCCAGTTGTAGTCCAGGCCGAAGTTCTGGAGCTCGTCCCAGGGAATGCCGTCGGCGTACACCCAGTCGCCCTTGCCGTCCACCGCCGGGCCGGCGTCCACACCGATGGGATACTCGCCCGCGTTGTGGGTGATTTCCACGGACACCCACATATCCGCAGAGCCGTCAATAGTAACCGGAGCGGGGAGATCCACCCGGAACCAGCCCTGGCCGGTGACGGTGTAGGGCTCGGTGGCCAGGGTGTCGGCGGGCAGGGAACCCGGGCCGTAAATGATGATGCGGCCGCTGTGGGT
>WGAB01000063.1 GCA_015489295.1 Caldifarciminota bacterium | reverse complement strand
TCGCCCAGCACCACGATTTCCACCCGGCGGTTTTTGGCCCGGTTTTCCGGGGTGTCGTTGGGGGCGATGGGCTTTTTGGGGCCGTACCCCCTGGCGATCAGGCGGTCTTCCTCGATGCCGTGCTCCACCAGGTACCGTTTGACGGCCTCGGCCCGTTTCTGGGAAAGCTTCATGTTGTAGGCCAGGCTGCCGGTGTTGTCCGTGTGCCCCTGGATCTCCACGATCATGGTGGGGTGCTCCTTGAGCAACTGCACGATCTGGTCCAGCACCGGATACGAGGAGGGGTCCAGCTGGGCACTGCCCGGAGCAAAGTAGATGTTCTGGAACACCAGGTGGGTGCCCTTTTTCAGGAGCGCAATGTCCAGGATGACCGGCTCATCGGGCTTGACCACCACCGGGCGGCCCGTGGGAATGTACCCTGGGGCCTCAACCTTGAGGGCGTAAGTGCCCACCGGCACCTCCACCCGGAACACGCCGGTGGCCGAGTCGGTATACACCGGGGCGATTTCGGTGCCCACGAAGGAGATCTTGGCATAAACCGGCTGCTGGGTTTTCTGGTCGAAGACCCGGCCGGTGATCACCCCCGTGGCCGGCCCTTCCTCCTTCTTGGGTGTGAGGGCCAGGTCCCGCACGATCTCCTCGTTGCCCTTGATGACCACTGAAAGAACCACTGGCTCGTAGCCCTCGTGGGTGGCCCGCAGGGTGTACAGGCCAGCGGGGACCGAGTCGAACCGATACTGGCCGGTTTGGGCATCGGCCAGGGTTTCCAGGTTCAGGCCGGGCCGCAGGAGTTCCACCCGGGCCGGCAACGGCTCGAGGGTGGCGGCGTCGGTGACCACGCCGCCCAGGGATCCGTAGGCCACCTGCACCGGTTTCACGGGCTTTTCCACCGGCGGCGGCCGGAAAAAGGAGTGGCCGAACACAAAGCGCAGGCCCACGCCGAAATCCGGCTTGAAGTTCAGCCACGGAGAGGCCAGGGTATCCACCAGTTCGGTGAGTTGATGCACCAGAAAGCCGTACATCTGAAACTGGCCGGCAGGGAACTTTCCGCTCCGGAACCCGAAGGAGGCCACACCGTAGCCGTCGCCGTATCGGGCCCGGGCAGACACCTGGGTGAACCGTTCCCAGTAATCCTCGACAAACAGCGAAAAGCGGCCGATCTCAAACTCCAAGCCTGCACCGTACAGGAGCATTGCCGTTTCTGGCCCCAGGCGACCCCCGCGATACCCGAAGTTCAGGTGGAGCCCCAGGAACTCGCTGGGACGGAGGCTCAGGAGAAAACGAATCCCCGGGGTCACCTGGTCGGCCGCAAACCGGCGGTAATAGCCGCCCTGATAAACCCAGGGATACTGGGTCCGCTTCAGGCCAGAGGAGTCCCGGAACGCACGGGTTCCCAGGGGAACCCAGAGTTCGGGCATCAACGCGGCATACAGCCGGTTCCGATAGGGCAGGGTGAGTTTGAGCCCCAGGTAAAGATCGCCGAAGCCGTACGCGGCCTTGTTGACGTTGTGATAGTTCAGGGTGTCGCCCCAGGGCGCCACCGTTCGGTACACGTTGTCGTCGGTGTACACGGCATCGCCGGAAAAGGTGAGCCCCACGGCGTGTTCGACATAGGGGTTCCAGGAAAATCCCAGGCCCACCCGCAGATCCCCGGAGAAAAGGTAGTCGATACCGCGGGCGGGATTGCCTCCCTTCCAGCCTGTCACATCCTGGCTTTTGACGGCGGCATCCAGGCCCAAAAGGTTCAGGCTCAGAACCCGATAGCCTTCGGTGGAGGCGGTGAAAATGCGGTTTAATCCCCGAAGAGGCCACTGCCCCGGGGACACAACGAGCACGGCAACCAGCCAAAGCCCTTGCATGGAACGGCCTCCTGATTTCTACCCTTTTGGAGAAGGGGCCCGGCGGAAGGGCCAGAGCCCGTATTTCAGCCCCAACTCCTTGGTTTTGCGCACGAGTTTTGGGGGCAGGGCGTCTTCCTGCTCAATCAGATTGTGGATCACCGTATAGGCGCTGTCGGCCTGCCCCTGCTGAATGTAGTACTCGGCCAGGTAGTAGCGGGCCCACCAGCGGGCCTCGGTTTGGGGATACTCCTGTTCCAGGAGCCGAATGTACAGCCGCTCCGAGGTCCAGGCCTCCAGGTTTCGATAGGTGCGGACCGCGATGAGCATCTTCTCGGCCAGTTTCTCCTTGGCCTGCTGCAGGAGGAGCCGGGCGGTATCCGCCAGAGGGGAATCGGGGTAGCGGGCAAGAAACCTCCGAAACTGCCGGATGGCGGTCTCGGTGTCCGTCTGGTCGAGTTCCGGCGGCGGGGCCTTCCGGAGATAGGCTTCGGCCATCCGGAGCTCAGCCCGGGCCCGATAAGGGCTCTGGGGGAAGTTCTCCACCAGGAAACTGTACTCCGGGATGGCCTGGTCGTAGTCCTTCCTACGGAAATAGCATTCGGCCAGGTAAAACTGGGCCTCATCCACCCGAGGGGAGGTGGGATACCGGAAAACGAAGGCCTTGAAAAGATCGGCGGCCCGATCGTATTTTCCCTGGCGGAACAGGTCGTGGGCCCGCTCCAGCAGGGCCTGGGGCGAACGTTCCTGCACCGGCGACGGAGACCGGTGCCAGGTGCGGCAGCCAGAGGAGGGAACCCAGGCCGCAAGACCCAACGCCAACAGCAACAGGGAAATCCGTGGTTGGGGCTTTCTCATCCGCTTAATGGTAAGGATTGCCGATGCCCCCTGCAATCGGCCCAACGGGGCTGGACCAAATCGCCCAAATTCGGTAAACTTAACCGCTTGAACCCCACTTCAGCCATCGGGAGGATCCCATGAAGGAACCCACGGTTGCAGAACTGCAGCAGGAGATTCGTCGACTCAAGGACCAAAAGCAGGCCCTGATCCTGGCCCACAATTACCAGTTGCCCGAAGTGCAGGAGGTGGCCGACTTCGTGGGCGATTCCCTGGCCCTGGCCGCCCGCGCCCGGGAGGCCGGGGAGGCCCTCCTCGTGTTCTGCGGGGTACACTTCATGGCCGAAACCGCGGCCATCCTGAACCCCGACAAGCGCGTGCTCCTCCCCGACCTGGAGGCCGGCTGTTCCCTAGCGGAGTCCATCACCGCCGAGGAACTTCGGGCGTGGAAGCAACAGCACCCCGGGGCCGTGGTGGTGGCCTACGTCAACACCTCGGCCGAGGTCAAGGCCGAAAGCGACTACTGCTGCACCTCCTCCAATGCCGTACAGGTGGTGCAGTCGTTGCCGGAAGATCAGGAGATCCTGTTCGTGCCCGACATGTACCTGGGGGCCTACGTGGCCTCCGTTACCGGCCGAAGGCTCCACCTCTGGCCTGGCGAGTGCCACGTGCACGCCCAGATTCGGCCCGAACACCTCAAAGCGCTTCTGGACCAACGCCCCGGAGCCGAATTCCTGATCCATCCCGAATGCGGCTGCTCGTCCTCCTGCCTGTACTTTGCCCAGGAGGGGGTTCTGGGCTCCCACGCGGTGCACATCCTGTCCACGGGCGGTATGCTTCGGCGAGCCCGGGAATCTGAGGCCCGGGAGTTCGTGGTGGCCACCGAGGTGGGCCTCCTGTACCGGCTGGAACAGGAGAACCCCGAAAAGACCTTCGTTCCGGCCCATGCCGAGGCTGTGTGTCCGTACATGAAGAAGATCACCCTGGAAAAGGTCCTGCGCTCCCTTCAGGAAGAAATCTACGAGGTCCGGGTTCCCGAGGCCGTGGCCCGGCGAGCCCGGCGGGCTCTGGAGCGCATGCTGGCAACCCCGGGGGTTGCGGAACCCCGGCGCGCCGCATAAGATTACCCACCTGTCAAACGAACCCCGGGAATCCTTCGGGAGTCTCGGGGTTTTTTGTGCCATGAACAAAGGAGGTGAGACCATGGCCGAGAAGAAGGAGAAGACTTTGAAGAAGCAGCCTGTTTCCAAGGCCCCTTTGAAGATCCGGCGTGAGGTGCCGGACTTTCCGGTCCGCTGGAACGGCTTGCTGATCGGTGGCCTGCTGTTTGAGCGGTAGGCCGAAAAGCTTTAGGCGGGGCGGCCCTCCGGGCCGCCCCGCTTAAGGTTCCCCATGCCCTGCCTCTGGATGCGACAGAAATGCTGGACCACCCCAGGAGCCCGTTGGTACGGTCTTCTGGTGCAGCACCTCCCTTTTCTGCAGGACCTTTGAGGGCCCGCGATTCTGCAGGCTCCGACATCAACCTCCAGGTTTCTCTTTGTGCCTCAGGAGGACCCTTTGATCTCGGGAATCCTACCCTTGACAAGTTTTGCCTTGCACCCTTCCTTGCCCTCACTCATACTTTGCCGCTATGCAGGACCGGAAGATCGTGCTGCAGGGCGTGCGCGTGCACAACCTGAAGATCGATTACCTGGAGATTCCCCGGGAACGCCTGGTGGTGATCACCGGCATCTCGGGCTCCGGCAAGTCGTCGCTGGCCTTTGACACCCTCTACGCCGAGGGCCAGCGACGGTATGTGGAATCCCTTTCGGCGTACGCCCGGCAGTTCCTGGGGCTCATGGAAAAGCCCGATGTGGACCACATTGAGGGACTGTCGCCGGCCATCGCCATTGAACAGCGCAAAGCCGCCAAAAACCCCCGGTCCACCGTGGCCACGGTCACGGAAATCTACGACTATTTGCGGCTCCTGTTTGCCCGCATCGGCGTGCCCCACTGCCCCCACTGCGACATCCCCCTCAAAAAGAGCACGGTGGATGAGATGGTGGACGCGGTGCTGGCCCTGCCCCAGGGCACCCGGATCCAGATCCTGGCACCGGTGGTGCGGGGCCGCAAGGGCGAGTACCGCGATCTCTTCGAACGCCTCCGGCGCCGCGGCTTCCTGCGGGTCCGGGTGGACGGCGAGGTCCATCTGCTGGAGGAGCCGCCGGAACTGGACCGCTACAAGATCCACACCATTGAGGTGGTGGTGGACCGCCTGGTGGTGAAACCCGAGAACCGTTCCCGCATTGCCGATTCCATTGAACAGGCCCTGCGGGAGGCCCAGGGCGTCGTCAAAATCCTGAGCGATAACGAAGAACGGGTGTTCAGCGAAAGCCTCATGTGCCCGAAGTGCGGGTTCTCCATGCCCGAGCCCGAACCCCGCACCTTTTCCTTCAACTCCCCCTACGGCGCCTGCCCGGTGTGCAACGGCCTGGGGGTCATCATGGAGATCGACCCGCAACTCCTGGTGACCCGACCCGAGGCGCCGGTAACCGAGGGCGCCATCAAGATCCTGGGCGGCCCCACCTCGCCCTCGCTGTGGCGGGTGCGCCGCACGCTGTACCGCCTGGGGGTGGACCCGGAAACCCCCTGGAAAAACCTGCCCCAAAGGGTCCAGAACATCCTGCTCTACGGCAACGAAGAGGGCCGCTTTGATTACCAGAACCCCTACGAGCACGACCATGTGTACGGCTTCGAGGGCGTGATCCCCTATCTCTGGCGCCGGTACCTGGAAACCGGCTCCGACTGGGTGCGCGAGGAGATCGGCAAGTACCTGGTCAGGAGGCCGTGCCCGGCCTGCGGAGGCGCCCGGCTCAAACCCGAGGCCCTGGCCGTGCGGATCCAGGGCCGGAACATCGCCGACCTCACCCGGCTTTCGGTCACCGAGGCCCTTCGGTTCTTTGAAACCCTGGAGCTCACGCCCCGGCAACAGCAGATCGCCCACCAGATCCTCAAGGAAATCCGGAACCGCCTGCGCTTCCTTCTGGATGTGGGCCTGGGCTATCTCACCCTGGACCGGCCCACCGAAACCCTGTCCGGGGGCGAAGACCAGCGGGTGCGGCTCGCCACCCAGATCGGCTCCGGGCTCACGGGCGTCATGTACATCCTGGACGAACCCACCATCGGGCTCCATCCCCGGGATACCGAGCGCCTGGTGCACACCCTGCTGCACCTGCGCGACCTCGGCAACACCGTGATCGTGGTGGAACACGATCCCCTCACCATCCGGCACGCCGACTGGATCGTGGACCTGGGTCCCCTGGCCGGCGAGCAGGGCGGCCGGGTGGTGGCCCAGGGGCCCCCGGAGAAGATTCCGGAGTTTCCGGAATCGCTCACCGGCGACTATCTGGCGGGCCGGCGGCAGATCCCGGTGCCCGAACGCCGGCGCACGCCCGGCGACCGCTTTCTGGAGATCCGGGGCGCCCGGGGCAACAACCTGAAGAACCTTACCGTGCGGATCCCTCTGGGGCTCTTCGTGGTGGTCACCGGGGTTTCCGGCTCCGGCAAGTCCACCTTAGTGGAAGACACCCTGTACCGCGCGCTACGCCGCCACTTCCACGGCGCCGGCGAGCCGCCCCTGCCCTACGACGAAATCCTGGGCCTGGAACACCTGGACAAGGTGGTGAACATTGACCAGTCGCCCATCGGCCGCACGCCGCGGTCCAACCCGGCCACCTATACCGGCGTGTTCACCCCCATCCGCCAGCTCTTTGCCAGCCTACCCGAGGCCCGGGCCCGGGGCTACAAGCCGGGCCGGTTCTCCTTCAATGTGCGCGGTGGCCGGTGCGAGGCCTGCCAGGGCGAGGGGTTCCTCCGCATTGAGATGCAGTTCCTGCCGGATGTTTATGTGCCCTGCGAGGTGTGCCAGGGGCGCCGGTACAACCGCGAAACCCTGGAGGTGAAGTTCAAGGGCAGGAGCATCGCGGATGTGCTGGAGATGTCGGTGGACCAGGCCTTAGATCTCTTTCGTGACATTCCGGCCATCCGGCGGAAGCTCCAGTTGCTACAGGATGTGGGGCTCGGCTACATCAAACTGGGCCAGCCCGCCACCACGCTATCGGGCGGCGAGGCCCAGCGGATCAAACTGGCCCGGGAACTCTCCAAGGTGGCCACCGGACGCACGCTTTACATCCTGGACGAGCCCACGGTGGGCCTCCATTACGAGGATGTGCGCAAGCTCATCCAGGTGCTGCTGCGGCTCGTGGAAAAGGGCAACACCGTGCTGGTGATCGAGCACAACCTGGACATCATCAAATCGGCCGACTGGATCCTGGACCTGGGCCCCGAGGGGGGTGAGGCCGGCGGCGAACTGGTGGCCGAAGGCCCCCCGGAGGTGGTAGCCCGGAACCCTCGCTCCGTAACCGGCCGCTTCCTCCGGGAGGTTCTTGATCTCCAGAACACCAAAGCGCCTTAGCGCTCTGGCACCTACGGTGACTCTGTACCGCCGTGGTGGGCGGCTTCGCGGTCCTTGGCCAGTTGTTCCTTGACCCTTTCCGCCAGGTCCTTCACGGTGATCTTCCGCAGTTCGTTGGCGAACACTTCCTGAACATGGTCCCAGGCCAGGCCCAGCGGGCACACGCTGCCGTGGGGGCATTCCTCGGGGTACAGGGCACACCGGTTAAAGCTCAGGGGGCCTTCCACCGCCTCCAGGATGTCCAGGAGGGTGATCTTGGCGGGATCCACGGCCAGGCGCAGGCCGCCCATCTTGCCGCGCTCGGTGCGCACGAAGCCTTTGGTGGAGAGGATGAGCACGATCTTGGGCAGGTAACTGCGGGGGATCATCTGCCGTTCGGAGATATCCTTGCTGGAGACCACCTCGTTTTCGCCGTGCATGGCGAGTTCCACCAGGGTGCGCAGGGTATAGTGGGTTGTGCGGGTAATATCCATAAGTTCCTCCTCCTTTCCTTCATTGGCGCCTTTTGAATCACTTCAATGATACCCGCATAAGTATACATGCGGGAGATTGGCCTGTAAAGGGGCGCCGAAGGTCCGGCTTCCTCCAGGCGGCCCGAGGGAACCGACGGTCTCAGGGATACCCAGGGAAGCTCGACGCGCCCCTCCCCGCATGATCCTGGCAGGAAGGATCACGGTTTCCCGACGCCTCCTACAAGGCTGTGGCCTTGTATTTCGGAATACAAGGCTGTAGCCTTGTAAGCATGGTAGCGCGCTATGTGCTGCTGGGGGATGTGGTCCGCTCCAGCAAGGTCCGGGACACCGAGGGGTTCCAGCGGCACCTCCGGCACCTGATGGGGCTCCTGAACGAGAGGTTTGCCCCCGATCTGGATGCGGAGTTCAAGATCCTCAAGGGCATTGATGAGATCGGCGCGGTTTTGCGTTCCTTGAGATTCCTATCCGCTATCCTCAGCGAAGTATTTTTCGCCCTGTATCCTGGGGCTCTGAGGATCGTCGTGGTGTATGGAAGGATCACGGTGGGGTTCTCGACAGGAGATGTCACCCAGATGGACGGGCCCGCGTTCCACGACGCCGCCGACCTGATGGAAAGCCTGAAGCGGGAGCGCCTGTTTTTCCGTCTGAAGGCGCACTTTCCTTTGTTGGACCAGGCGATATCGGGCCAGGTGAACGCGCTGACCCTCCTTAAAATCCACTGGACGCCTGAACAAGTGGAGGTGATCCGGGCCTACCGGCAGCACAGGAGCCAGCTCCGGGTGGCTTCCCTTTTGGGGATCTCCCAGCAGGCGGTGTCGGACCGGCTGCGGCGTGCCCACTGGGCCGAGATC
>WGAB01000062.1 GCA_015489295.1 Caldifarciminota bacterium | reverse complement strand
TGGACTTTGAAACGGGCCTGCGGCTCGTGGGCCAACGCGCCCGGCTCATGCAACAGGCGGCAGAGAAAAGGGCCGGCACCATGGCCGCGGTCATCGGCCTGGAACCCGAGGTCATTGACGCCGTGCTGCGCCAGGTTTCGGGCACCGTAGTGGCCGCCAACTTCAACTCGCCCGGCCAGGTGGTGATCTCCGGCGAAGAGGCCGCGGTGCTGGAGGCCATGGAGCGCCTCAAGGCCCTGGGCACCAAACGCGTGATCCGGCTCCGGGTGTCCGCAGCGTTCCACTCCCCCCTGATGGAACCGGCCCAGAAGGAGTTCGCCGAGTTCGTGGACACCCTGCCCTTCCAGGAACCGCGGTGTCCGGTGATCCCCAACGCCACGGCCCGGGCCACCCGCGATCCCCGGGAACTCCGCGAGGCCCTGAAGGTGCAGCTTCGGCAGCCCGTGCGCTGGGTGGATTCCCTTCGGGAGGCGTACCGGCTGGGCGGGCGCCGCTTCGTGGAAATCGGCCCCGGCAAGGTGCTCCAGGGCCTGGCCCGCAGGACCCTTGAGGGCATAGAAGTGGCGGGGTTCGGCGAGGAGCAGGTGCCGGATTAGCCCTCTCTGGATTCCGACGGCGTGCGGCAGGCCGTATATTTTTGCCATATGAAGGTGGTGGAACGCATCCGGGAAATGCAGCAGGTGGCCGATGAGATCCGCCGGCAGGGCAAGACCATCGGCTTCGTGCCCACCATGGGCGCCCTGCACGAAGGCCATCTGTCCCTCGTGCGCTGCAGCACCGATGCCAACGATGTCACCGTCGTATCCATTTTCGTCAACCCCACCCAGTTCGGGCCCAATGAGGACTACGAACGCTATCCGCGGGACCCCGAAGGCGACCTGGCCAAGTGCGAACGCGCCGGCGTGGACATCGTGTTCATGCCCACGGTAGAGGAGATGTACCCCGAGGGCTATGTCACCTATGTGGAGGTGACCGGCCACCTCACCCAAACCCTGTGCGGAGCCTTTCGGCCGGGGCACTTTCGGGGCGTGACCACGGTGGTTACCAAGCTCTTTGAAGCGGTGAAACCCCACCGGGCCTACTTCGGCAAAAAGGATTACCAGCAGTGGCGGGTGATCCAGCGGATGGTGCGCGATTTGAACATGCCGGTGGAAATCATCGGTTGCCCCATTGTCCGCGAGCCCGACGGCCTGGCCATGAGTTCCCGAAACCGCTATCTGTCGGAGGAGGAACGCCGTTCCGCCCTTGCGCTTTACCGGGGGCTCTTGATGGCCCGCGAGCGCATCCTTAACGGCGAACGCGACGCCTCCCGCATCATCCGCGAGGTGTACGAGTTCATTGAGTCGCATCCCCATGTGCGCAAGATTGACTATGTGGCCGTGGTGGACCCGGAGACGCTCCAGCCCGTAAGTCGGCTGGAATCCGGGCAGCAGGTGCTCGTGGCCGTGGCCGTGCATGTGGGCCCGGCCCGGTTGATTGACAACATGGAGATCCAGGTGCCATGAAGCGGCTGGTGCTGAAGTCCAAGATCCACCGGGTGCGGGTGACAGGCACCCGCCTGGGCTACGAGGGGAGCATCACCCTGGGGCCGGAACTGATGGAACAGGCTGATCTCGTGCCCTATGAGCGGGTGGACATCTACAACATCACCAACGGTGCCCGGTTTTCCACCTATGTGATCCGGGGCAAGCCCGGGGAGGTCATCCTGAACGGGGCCGCCGCCCGGCTGGCCCAGCCCGGCGACCTCCTGATCATCGCCGCCTATACCTGGATGGACGACGAGGAACTCAAGGCGTTTCGCCCCAGGGTGGTGATTGTGGAGCCCGGGGACGGGGCAGCCTGAGGTCCATCACCCCTTCCAGAAATTCCAGCAACGGATCCAGCAGGCCGGAAACGGATTCACCACCTGCCTGGCTCAGGGGCGTTTTCTGCAGTTTCTGGAGCCCGGCCAGCCCCTGGGTTCCCACGAACACCACCGGCGCCTGGGCCTGGCGCGCGCAGGAGGCGCACAGGGCGCCTCCCTCAGTTGCCGCAAGATAGGCCACCCGCCGATCGCCGCAGCGGCGGCAACGGTCCAGCCGGGGCGGATACCCCAGCACCTCCGCCGCCCGCAGCAGAAAGGCCACGGAAAGGGCCTCCGAGGGGCCGTAGGTGGCCAGTTGATGAAACACGCGTTCCAGCAGGGTGTAGAGCCGCGGGGCCGGGGTGTCTTCGGGTACCAGGTGCCGGATCCAGTCAAACAGGAGTGCGGCCGCGCGTTGCCGGTCGTAAGAGGCCCGCAGGGCCGGATAAGCCTGCAGGATCCGGGCTTCCTGGAGGGTCTGGATCTCCCGGGTATCCCGCCGGTGCACCACCGCTTCAATCACATGGAAGGGCTCTAAGGTGGACACCCAGCGGCTTTTGGGGCGCCGCGCCCCCCGCACCAGCACCTTGATCCGCCCCAGGCGGTAGGTGAAGAGTTCGTAGATGGCCGTGGCCTCCTGATAGGGAATCCGGCGGAACACTACGGCCCGGGTGCGGACCCGCTGGGGCAGCGAAGGCATGTCAGCCGCGGGACACCACCTCCAAGATGAACAGGCGGTCGCCCTGCCGCACCGGCTCGTCCTCGGTGAGCACCTCCTCGTTGCGGAACACCAGCACCTCCTCCGGGTTCAGGTTCAGGTGCCGCAGGACGTCCAGGACCCGGCGTACCCGTTTGTCCACCGGGATCACCCGGTTCCGGAATTCCACTTCCACATAGGGCTGGCTCATGGCCGGCGTTGCTCCAGGAGATACCCCACAAAGGGCTCGGGGTACTGCTTCAAGAAGGCCTGGATCTCTTTCGGGCTCACCTGTTCCAGCCGGTGGACGAGGTCCAGGGCCATCTCGGCCCCCGGCCCCAGGTACTCGTAGGTCAACAGGCTGGAAAGCAGCGACTGCGACGACGATTCCCGCATGTAGGTGAGGGTTTGCCACAGGTTCAGCACATGCTGCTTTTCCTCGGGGGTGATGGGCCGGGCCTGGAAGGCGTGCAGGGTTTTCTTCAAAAGTTGCAGGGCCCTGTCCGGCTCGGTGCTGGAAAAGTAGAGGTATCCGTAATTGGCGCGGTTCAGGGAAAGGCCCGCCCACACGGCGTAGGACAGGCCGTAGCCGGTGCGGATGGTATCCCCCAGGGCCTGTGAAAGGACCTGCATGGCAGCAAAGCCCGTGGGGAACTCGGGTTCCCGGGGCGAGGGTGCAGGGAACTTGGCGGCGAAGTAGGCGGTGATGATGGGCATGGTTTCGTGGTACACGAGGTCGCTGTCCGGCCGGGAGAAGGCCGGCACCTCGGGGTCCACGTAGTCCCCCTTGGGCAGGGTGCCGAAGGTCTCGTTGAGCCAGGCCAGCACGCTGTCCCGGTCAAAGGCTCCGGTGACACCGATCAGGAGTTCGGAGGCCGTGAGATGGGCTGGCAGGTAGGCCCGGACCTGGTCCAGGGTGAACCGTTCCAGGGTTTCCGGGGTGCCGTCGGGCCGCACCTGGTAAGGATGCCCGGCATAGAACTTCTGGTTGAGCCGGAGCCACACCCGCTCGTCGGGGTTCTGCTCCTTCATGCGGGCCCGGGCCAGGAGCTGGCGCCGCACCTTTTCAAAGGCCGTGGGGTTCCACTCGGGGTGCATCAGGCCGTCGGCCAGAAGGCGCACGGCCTTATGGGCGTAGAGTTCCACGGCGCGCACGGTGACCAGCAGGAAGTCGTTGCGGGGCGGCTGCACCGAGAGGTCGATGCCGTACGCGTAGGCCTCTTCGCGGAACCGGGGATAGGGCAGGTTCTCGGAGCCCTGGAGCGCCGCGCTCACGGCGAGGTACTCCAGGCCGTCTTCGCCCTGATGCAGTTTGGCGGCACCCCCTTTGAACAGCACCCCCACCGACACCGTGGGCACCTCGGGCAGGGAATAGAGCACCACCGGCAACCCGTTCTTCAGGTGCACCCGTTCCACCTGGGGCCGGGCCGGTTGCGAGGTGCACCCGGCGGCCAGCACCGCCAGGGTCCATCCGAAGATCCAGATGCTGGTTTTCCGCATGGCTACTTCTCCTCGGTGGGATAAAGGATCCCCGTGGCATGGGGTTGATCCACCAGGTACCGGCGAACGAAGTCGGGGAACGCGTCCAGAGGCACCTCGCGGATCTGCTCTACATAGGTCCGGTAGTAGTCGTAGCCGGTCACCGTGATCCAGAAGGCCAGGCCCACGGCGTAGCGGCTGGGAACCTCCTGATCCTTCAGGTAGTCGATTTCCACGGCGCGTTTGGCGTTTTCCAGGGCCTCCTCGGTGTAAAACTCCGGCTGGGCCATTTCCTGGACAAAGCGGGCGAGCCGCCGCCGGAGCCGGGGCACCTTTTCCGGCTCGGTCACGAAATAAAAGCTAAGTTCGCCGCCGTAGCGCTGGGTGTAATAGCCGAAGGACGCCGAGGTGGCGAGCCCCGAATCCACGAACACCGTTTGAAACCGGGACCCCGGAGCGTTCAGCAGGGTGCCCAGGAGATCGGCCACATAGGTGTCTTCGGTTTGCTGTCCCACATTGGGCCCGGCGTAGAGCACATAAACATAGGCGTGCTCCGCCGGCAACCGGAGTTCCACCGTACGGCTCTCCTGCACATGGGGCACAGGGTCCACCTGGGGCGGCGGGGCCTGGTTTTTCCAGCCGCCGAAGGCTTCCTCAATGTACCGGCGGGCGGTGGCGAAATCCAGGTCGCCGGCCACGATGAGGTTGCAGTTGTTGGGGTTGTAGTAGTTGCGCTGGATCTGGAGCATCAGGTCGCGGGTGGCGTGCTTGATCTGGGCGCTGTCGCCGATCACATTCTTCCGGTAGAACCAGGGGCCGTAAAAGGCTCGCCGGGTTTCCTGGTACAGCTGGTAGGTGGGCTGGGAGAAGTCGCGGCGGAACTCGTCCATCACCACCTGGATCTCCCGGTGGAGCTCTTCCTCGTCAAACCGGGGCGAGATCATGGCTGCAGCCATGAAGTCCAGGCCCTCCCTGAGCAACCGGCTGGGCAGGGTGTAGTGGTATTC
>WGAB01000061.1 GCA_015489295.1 Caldifarciminota bacterium | reverse complement strand
TCGTACAGGTAGGCGATGCGGTACAGCACGGAATCGTGGAGGGTGGTATCCGGCCGATCCAGCAGGAAAAGGGCCCGGCGATACTCCAGGATGGCGCGGTACGGATCCTCTTGCCGATCCAGGTACCGGGCAAAGCGCAGGGCATCCTGAAACGGCGTCGTCAGGAGCAGGAGGGTCCACCACAGGATCATGGGTACCGCTCCACGGGATCCACGAGTTTGGGGCCGCGGCCCGGCACCTCCCGAACCCCGTAGTACAGGCCCAGGTAGTGCCAGGCCCAGTAGTGGCACCGCTGCAATCGGTCGGAGGCCAGGAGAAGCCCCTGGATCGGCCCGAAGCGTTCAACGGCCTGAACGGCGAAGTGGGAGCAGGAAGGGGTGAAGTTGCACACATCCCCCTGCACCCGCGACAGCGTGGCCTGGTACCCCCGGATCAGCCCTACCAGAAGCATGCGCAGCAGCGAAGTGGGTTCGGTGGGGCGTTCTGCCTTCTGGGCCGACGGCCTTTTCGCCGGCAAATCGGGAACATCAAAGGATCGGGCACGGGGCGGCTGGCAAAGCAGCACCAGCAACAGCCCGAAAGACGCTGCTACTCCTCCCATCCCTTCACCTTCACAGGGATGCCGGGGGGAACTCGGAACTCCCGCACCCAGTCGGGCACCTGAGAAGTCAACCGCAGGCTGTCCAGGCGGATGGTTTCTTCGGAGAAGCCGTCGGGCAGGGTCTCCAGGGTCTTGACCCATCGGGGCACGGCCCACCGATCGCCCAGTTGCTGGTACTCCCGGGC
Organism: Caldifarciminota bacterium; assembly: GCA_015489295.1. The sequence goes on along the minus strand of WGAB01000061.1, from coordinate 6,593 downwards.
CACCAGGCTCATGAGAAGGTGGTTCTGGTCGTCCCGCATTTCCAGCTTGCTCAGCTGGCCCTTTACCTTGCGCACCGTGGCCCGCACCTTCTGTTCGGGATGGGCCCAGAAGGTCCACAGGGTATCGCCCTGCTGGCGGCGGTTCAGGAACACAAAGCCCAGGTCGCGAAGCCGTTGATCGTCAAAATTTACGGCCTGGGTCCCCAGGGGCAGAAAGCGTGTGCTGGACTTGATCTTGAAGGCCACGGAATCCTCGGGATAGTACAGCAGGAGGGTTTCGGCCCGGAAGGTGAGGATCTGGTGCACCGGCCGGGTGATTTCCAGCACGAACCGCTCGCCCGGTCGCACATAGAGCGTGCCGTGGGCCTCCTCGCGGTTCAGGTTCTCCTGGTACACCCGATGAAACGACGCCCGCACCCAGAGGCTGTCGCCCGGGAGTGCGGAAAGGAACAGGAACAGCGCCCAGAGGATGCCCATGATTCCGGAGTTAATATGCCGAGGCCGGCTGCATGGTGCTTCCGAGCACACAGGCGAGATAGAGTACAGAAAGCCCCACCGTCACGAGCCGGCCCACCACACAGCCCTCTACGGCGGCCCGAACCTGAAGGTCGCGGCCGGCCTTCTTAAAGCAATCCGTGTACACCATCACATAGGAGGGATCCTTGCCCACGAGCTTCGCCGCCGGCGGATCGGGTTCCAGCACATAGGCCGCCCCAATCCCCAGCAAACCGAAGAAGAAACCGGCACCCACCCAGAGGTTCCTGTCCACTTCCTTCTGGGCATCCTGGCGTGCCTGCTGACACACCTCTTCGGGAGTTTGGGCCGAGAGAACCACCGGATGCAGTTCCAGGCTCAGCAGGGCAAACGCCATCAGTACCTTTGCAAGGGGCCTCACGGTCAGAAAAACGCCTGCCCCTCCCGACACCGGGAGGGGCAGGTCAAGCCAACAGATCCCGTCAGCCGCCCAAACTGGCGATCACACAGCATCCGTACCAGGCCACATACAGCAGGCTCCCGATCACACACCCCGTGATCGCTCCCTTCACCTGCACATCACGGCCGGCGTCCCTGTAGCAATCCGTGTAGGTGGCTACATACTCCGGGCTCTTGCCCACCAGCCTGCTGGCCGGCGGATCGGGCTCCAGCACATAGGCCGCCCCAATCCCGAGGAGTCCGAAGAAGAACCCTGCCGCCATCCACAAGCCTTTGTTCACATCGTGCTGGGCATCCATCTGGGCCTGGACACAGACCTCCTGCATGCTCTGGGCCATCGCTGCCACGGGATTAAGAAGCAGCCCCGCGGCCAGCACGCCGGTCGCCATCGCCAACCCAAACTTCCTCATCGCAAACCTCCTTTTCGTTGTTCTTCGCAACACCGGCGCTCAAAATATACGCCCCCTCTATGGTCTTCGCAAACTTCATGCCTTTCAGGAAGAAAGCGTTGCAAAGCCGGAGAGCGTGGTTTAGTATCCAAAGGGCCGATGGACATCATAGAACTCTTCAAAGAGGCGGCCCGACAAGGTGCTTCGGACATCCATCTGAAGGTAGGGAAACCCCCGTATTTTCGTCTCAGCGGCCGTCTCCAGCCCCTGGAAGACCACCCACCTCTTACCCAGAAGCAACTGCTGCAGGCCTTTGACACCATTGCTCGGGCCCGCCACAAGGACCGATTGCGGCGCGAACGGGTGGCCGACTTTTCGGTGGCCATTGAAAACTACGGCCGATACCGGGTCAACGCCTATTACCAGATGGGCACCCTGGCCATGGCCGTGCGGCTTATTTCCCTCAAGATTCGCACCGTGGAGGAACTCAACCTGCCTCCCCAGTTAAAACGCCTGGCCCTGGAGGAACGGGGGCTGATCCTGGTCACCGGCGTGGCGGGCACCGGCAAATCCACCACTCTCGCGGCACTGCTGGACTACATCAACCATCACAAGGCGGTGACCATCATCACTATTGAGGACCCCATTGAGTATGTGCTCACCGAGGACAAGGCCCTCATCTCACAACGGGAGGTGGGGGAAGACACCCTGTCCTTCCTCTCCGGCCTCAAGGAAGCCCTGCGCCAGGACCCCAATGTCATCATGGTAGGGGAAATGCGGGACCTGGAAACCATCGCTACCGCCCTGATCGCAGCGGAAACCGGGCACCTGGTGTTTTCCACCCTCCACACCATGGACGCCAAGGAAACCCTGAACCGCATCATCAGCGTGTTCCCGGCCAGCCAGCAGGAGCAGGTGCGGGTGCAACTCTCCTCCGTGCTCCGGGCGGTGATCTCCCAGCGGCTGGTGCCCCGGGCCGACGGCCAGGGCCTGGTGCCGGCCGTGGAGATCATGGTGGTCAACGCCCGGATCCGGGAACTGATTCGGGACCCCGAAAAGACCCTGGAAATTCCCCAGGCCATCGCCGAAGGGGTGGTGCCCTACGGCATGCAGACCTTTGACCAGTCGCTGTATTACCTGTGGCGCCGGGGCCTCATCACGCGGGAAACGGCGCTGGAACAGGCCAATCAACCCGAAGTCCTGGCCATGCGGATGCAGGGCATCTCCCGGGGGATGGACGGCGCCATGTGGGGATACTTTGATGCCATGGCCGAGGAAGCACGACGCCAAAACTCGCGTTCGGCCTACCCCGAATCTCCTACGCCTCGGGAAGATAAGCCCGAAGGTACCTGAGGGCGTTGCGATATAGGTAGTTTGCCAGCGCGTCTTCGGAAACCCCCTGGCGGCGCAGCACCTGTTCCAGGTTCCGCAGGCCTTCCACGCCTTCCAGCCCCTCAATGGTATCCTTGGGCCCGAACCCGAAGAAATCCGAACCTGAGGCCACCCCTTCCGGGATCTCCTGCAGCAGGAGTTGCACCCGTCCGGCCACCTCCTCTATGGTGGTGTTCGGATCTTCAAAGAACAGTTTGGCCAGCGCCAGCCCCACGATGCCGCCCCGCTGTACCACCTGCCGGGCCCGCTCCAGGGAAATGTTGCGGGGTGTTTGTGGGGCCTCCGGCAGGACTCCGGTATGGGAAACCAGGGGCGGCCGTTTCAGGGGAAGGGCCAGCACCTCGTCGTAGGTTTTGGGGGATGCATGGGCCAGGTCCAGCAGGAATCCCAGTTCGTCGGCCCGCTGTAAGAGGTCACGCCCCAACCCCGAAAGACCCCGGTCCACGGAATCCCAGGCCCCGGTGGCCACCAGGTTGGACACATTCCAGGTGAGGCCCAGGATCCGGAACCCGGCCCGGTACAGGGCTCTAAGGGTCCAGCGATCCTCCACCCCGTACAGGCCCTCATAGGCCAGCAGAAATCCCAGGCGATCGCCCTGCATCAGGGTTTCCAGGTCGTGGCGGTTTTTCACCAGCACCAGCTGGTCGGGGTAGGTCTCTACGAGTTCGTGAAGACGCTCGGCGGCCCGCAGGGCCTGGAGCACCGGGTTCTCGGTGAGATACTCGCCCCAGTAGCGCTGGAGCGAGAACGCCGCCTGCACCACCAGCTTGTAGCCGCTCTGCTTCAGGCGTTGCAGGTTGCCGTGGCCAGCGTAGGTGCCCTGCCCGCTCCAGGGGTCAAAGTTCTGGATCCGCAGGACCGTAATCAGGTCCTGATGCAGGTCAAAGATCGGGATCAAGGCTGCAGTTTCTCGCCCAGCACCACGATTTCCACGCGGCGGTTCTTGGCCCGGTTCTCCGGCGTGTCGTTGGGTGCAATGGGCTTCTTGGGGCCGTAGCCCTTGGCAATCAGCCGGTCCTCCTCAATGCCGTGCTCCACCAGGTACTGTTTGACCGCCTCGGCACGCTGTTGCGAGAGTTTCATATTGAGGGCCAGGCTGCCAGTGTTGTCGGTGTGGCCCTGGATTTCCACGATCACCGTGGGGTTCTCCTTCAGAAGCTGCACGATCTGGTCCAGGGCCGGATAGGAGGAGGGATCCAGCCGGGCACTGCCCGGGGCGAAGTAGATGTTCTGGAACACCAGGTGGGTCCCTTTCTTGAGGAGGCCCACATCCAGGATCACCGGCTGCCCCGGTTTCACAACCACGGGTCGGCCCGTGGGAATGTACCCGGGGGCCTCTATCTTGAGGGCATAGGTCCCGGCCGGGACCTCCACCCGGAACACCCCTGTGGAGGAATCCGTATAAACCGGAGCGATCTCTGTGCCCACGAAGGAGATCCGGGCGTACACGGGCTCCTGGGTCTTCTGGTCAAACACCCGACCGGTGATCACCCCGGTGGCCGGAGCCTCCTCCTTTTTGGGGGTCAGGGCCAGGTCCCGCATGATCTCTTCACCCGGCTTGATCACAACGGAAAGCACCACCGGCTCGTAGCCCGGGTAGGTGGCCCGCAGGGTATAGAGGCCTGCGGGCACCGAGTCAAAGCGGTACTGGCCGGTTTGGGAATCGGCCAGGGTTTCCAGGGCCTGGGCCGGTTTCAGGAGCGAGACCTTGGCAGCCAGGGGTTGCAACGAGGAGGCATCGGTCACCACACCGGCCAGGGAACCGGTGGGGGTCACCACCGGCTTCACCGGCATCTCCACGGGGCCGGGCTTGAAGAAGGAATGGCCGAACACAAAGGTCATCCCCACCCCGAAGTCGGGCGTAAAACTGGGCCAGAGGGTGGGAATCGTGTCGGCCACCTCCCGGTGCTGATGCACCATGAAACCGTACAACTGGAACTGTCCTCCGGGAAAACGGCCGCTCCGGAATCCGAAGGATGCCACGCCATAGCCGTCGCCGTACCGGGCACGGGCCGCTGAACCGGTGAGCCGCTCGGTGTAGTCCTCCAGGAACAGCGACACCTGTCCCAGGTTGAACTCCAGGCCCGCTCCGTACAGGAACAGGGCGGTCTCCGAACCCAGGCGGCTTCCCCGGTATCCGAAGTTCAGGTGCAGACCCCAGTAGTCCCTGGGCTGCAGGCTCAACAGCAGACGCACGCCAGGCACCACATGATCGGCGGCAAATCGCCGGTAGTATCCGCCCTGATACATCCACGGGTACTTGCTCCGTTGAAGACTGGAAGAATCCCGAAAGGTCCTGGAGCCCAGGGGAACCCAGAGTTCCGGCATTACCGCCCCATAGAGCAGATTCCGATAGGGCAGGGAAAATTTGGCGGCCAGGTACAGATCCCCGAAGCCATAGGAGGCTTTGTTGACATTGTGGTGCTGGAGGGTGTCGCCCGAGGCGGTGGGAATCTGGTACACATTGTCATCGGTGTACACAGCGTCGCCGGAAAAGGTCACACCCACGGCCTGTTCCAGATAGGCGTTCCAGGAGAACCCCAGGCCCATCCGAAGATCCGCTGCAAACAGGTAATCCGTGCCCTTTGCCGGGAGACCGCGCCGCAGTCCCTCCACGCTCTGGCTCTTAACGAAGGCTTCCAGCCCGAGGACATTTAGACTCAGCACCCGGGGGCCTTCGGTGGAAGCCGTATACACCTGATGGAGGCCTCGTAGGGGCCACTGCCCAGGAGAAGTCAACAAAAGGCCCACCAACAGAAAACCTTGCATCATGCCCTCCTTTGCGGTTTACGAAGACGACCGGGGCCTGCGAAAGGGCCAGAGCCCGTATTTGAGCCCCAGGATTTTGGTTTGCCGAACCAGTTTCGGGGGGAGATCCTGCTCCCGCTCTATGATCTCGTGGATCACCGTGTAGGCACTATCCGGCTGATCCTGCTGGATGTAATACTCCGCCAGATAGTACCGGGCCCACCAGCGGGCCGTGCTCTGGGGATACTCCCGCTCCAGAAGGCGAATATACAGGCGTTCCGCCCGCCAGGCCTCCAGGTTCCGATAGGTTCGGATGGCAATGAGCATTTTTTCGGCCAGCCTTTCCTTGGCCTGGGCCAAGAGCTGCCGGGCCGTATCGGCGAGGGGCGAGTTCGGATAATGGGCCAGGAATCGCCGAAACTCCCGGATAGCGGTTTCGGTATCGGTCTGGTCCAGTTCCGGAGGTGGCGCCTTGCGGAAGTAGGCCTCGGCCATACGGAGTTCCGCCCGCTCGCGGAAAGCGCTCTGGGGGAAGTTCTCCACCAGGAAACTATACTCGGCAATGGCCTGATCGTAGTCGCGCTGTCGGAAATAGCTCTCGGCCAGGTAGAACTGGGCCTCATCCACCCGGGGATCTGTGGGATAACGGAACACAAAGGATTTGAAGAGTTCAGCGGCATGGCCGTAATCCCCCTGGCGGAAGGCCTGGTGGGCCCGTTCCAGCAGGGCCATGGGCGTGGTGCCCGAATTGGCCGAAGCCTGCTGACGCCAGGCACAGCCTGAGGAACCCGAGAGGAGCAAAGTGGCAAAGAGAACGGTTAAAAGCGGAATCCACCGCGCTGGTTGTCTCATCCGCTAAATGTTAAGGACACCCCGGCCCGGCTGCAATCGGTGTTCCCTCCCGTGGAACAGTGGCATTCCACCCGATTTATTGGTAAACTTCCTGGCTTAAGCAAGAAACCCGTGGAGGTTTGTAATGGTTGCGAAACTGGACTCCCTCAGCTCCTCTGAGATCCGTGCTTTGCAGGAAGAAGTGCTCCACTGGAAACAGAAGAAGGGGGCCCTCATCCTGGCCCATAACTATCAGGTCCCTGAAGTTCAGGAAGTGGCCGATTTTGTAGGGGATTCTCT
>WGAB01000060.1 GCA_015489295.1 Caldifarciminota bacterium | reverse complement strand
GGGCGGCGAAACGGTTCAGCCGCTCTTCAAATTCGCCCCATTGGGGATCAACGGTCCAGCGGAGCGTCGGGGTCATGCACCACGATCTCGTAGGTGATGGTGGCGGTGCAGCGGAGCATGGCGGTCACCGAGCAGTACTTGGTCTGGCTAAGTTCCACCGCGCGCTCCAGTTTTTTCATGGGCAGATCCTTGCCCACAAAGATGTAGCGAAGGTGGATCTGCACGTACACCCTGGGGTGGGTATCCTTGCGTTTGGCCTCAATTTCGATGCGGAAATCGTCCCACTGCACCCGCATCCGGCGAAGGATGCTTACCACATCCATGCCCGTGCATCCCCCGAGGGCCACCAGCACAAGTTCCATGGGTCGGGGACCCGCGTCGCCCCCGGCGTCGTCCATGAGCACCTCATGGCCCGAGGGCGGCACGGCCACGATCTGCATTTCCGGGCGCCACTGGAAACGAACCTTCTTCACCTCCACGGCCTACGCTCCTTCCAGCAGGCGGCGGAACTCCCGAACCCGACGCGCCAGGGTTTCCAGGCTTCGGCGCCAGAAGTCAGGCGACCGGATGTCAAAGCCGAACCGGGCCGTGAGTTCTTCGGCGGTGTACAGTCCCGTGCTGGCCAAAAGGTCGTCGTAACGCTCGCGGAAGCCGTCGGGATCGCGGTGGTACTCGGCCACGAGGCCCAGCCCGAAGAGTTCGCCGAACATGTACGGGAAGTTGTAAAAGGAACCCCGGGGCGAGTAGTAGTGGGGTTTGGCTGCCCAGGCATAGGGATGCCGGTACTCGGGGTGAAGTGCCTCGCCATAGGTGTCGGCCTGGGCCTGGAGCATCAGGTCGTTGAACTCTGAAACCGTGAGTTCCCGCTGTTTCCGCCGCTCAAATACGGCCTGCTCAAACAGAAACCGGCTGGTGATGTCCACCACGATCTGGGTGGCATGCTGCAGCGAGGCCTCCAGCAGGTACAGTTTCTCCTGGAGATCGGTCACCCGGCTCAGGTAGGCTTCGGTTACCAGGTTCTCGGTGAAGGTACTGGCGGTTTCCGCAAGGGTCATGGGGGTCTGCCGTTTGGTGGGCGGGTGCTGGCTCAGCTGCAGGTTGTGGTATGCATGGCCGAGTTCATGGGCCAGGGTGCGCACGCTGTTGAAGGAGGGATCAAAGTTGACGAGGATCCGCGACTGCTCGCGATAGTACCGCATGCAGAAGCCGCCGCCGCGCTTGCCCTCGCGGGGCTCCGCGTCGATCCAGTTCTCGGCGAAGGCCCGCTCGCCGAAGCGCCGCAGCTTTTCGGAATAGGTGCCGAACTGTTCCAGGATGAATCGCCGGGCCTCCTCAAAGGTCCAGGTCCGGCCCGGCTTACCCAGGGGCGCAAAGAGGTCGTACCAGGGCAAAGCGCCCTCGTGGCCCAGGGCATGGGCTTTGGCCCGAAGATACTCCCGGAACACCGGGAAATACTCCCGGGCTGCGGTGAACATGGCCTCCAGGGTTTCCCGGGAAATCCGGTTGTGGAACAGGGCTTCGTCCAGGGCTGAGGGCCAGCCCCGGTGTTGCACCAGGATCAACACCTCCCCCTTGACCCCGTTAAGGGCGGCGGCCAGGGGCACGGCGTGCTGTTCCCAGGCCTTCAGTTCGGCCTCGTAGGCGTGGCGCCGCACCTCGGGGTCGGCGTGGTGCGCCAGGTTTCGCACCGCGCTCATGGGCAGGCGTTTTTCCTCGCCCTTCGGCCGCACCGGCACCAAGATCTGGGAAGTGTAGGTGCCGTGGAGCCGTCCCCAGGCCGAGCCGGCCACCAGGGTAAACTCGGCGGCCAGCCGTTCCTCGGCGGGCGACATCTGGTGTTCGGCCTCGATGCGGGCCTCCCGGAGCAAGAGGTCATACTCCCGGGCCTTGGCGCTCAGGGCCCGAAGGCGGTCATGATCCAGGGCCCCGAGCCATGCCGTGAACCGGGTGCCCAGGACCTGCAGGGGTACCGTGAGTTTCTGAAACTCGCTGAGCCGTGCCTGGGCCAGGCTGTTGCGGGAATCGGTGGTGACATGGGCGTGGATATAGGCGCCGACGACCGTGAGTTCTTCGCTCAGGCGGTCCAGGCGATCCAGGATCTCCTCGAAAATCCGGGCCGTGGTTTCATCGACCCCAGGAGGGCGGTCGGGCTTCTGGATTCCGTGGGCATCGAAAAAGGCCTGCAGGTCCTGGATGGCCTGCTGCAGTCGCGCCATCGTTTGTTCAAACTCTTGCGAGTCCAGGCCGGGAAAGGGAAAGCTCAGATCCCAGCGGGGCAGTGACGGTGTTTTAGACATCGAAAACCCTCCTCGTAGAGCCTGATTATGAGGTGCCATCCAAGGGATCGCAAAGGTCGAAGAATGGTCGGGCGGCGGCCGGCGTACGCCGGCCGCCGCCCCTAAAACCGGTACCCCGGTTTACACCTTGCCCAAAAACTCTTTGAGTTTCAGCAACACCTTTTCGGCGTGCCCTTTGGCCTTCGTGACCTTCGGCCAGTGGTAAACAATGCGTCCCTCGGGATCGATGAGCACCGTGGACCGCACCGTGCCCCAGGAC
>WGAB01000059.1 GCA_015489295.1 Caldifarciminota bacterium | reverse complement strand
CGGTGGCCATCTTCGTGGAAACCTCTCTGTTCACCGTGCTCTTCCTGGGGGGAGGGCCCCTGTGGGCCTTCCTGTTGAAAACCTTTGTGGTTTTCCTGGTGGCGGTCCTGATCCATGCGGTGGCCCCCCGCTTCCGCATCGGGCAGGCCTTCACCTTTTACTGGAAATGGCCGACCCTGCTGGGCCTGCTGGGCCTGGTGTGGGCACTGGTCCTTTAGGAGCGTGCACCATGAAGGTTCAAGAAAAGCCGAAAAAAAGCCTTTCCAACTGGGCCCGCGGTCGTTCGCTCTGGATGATCCACTTCTGTACCGGCTGCGGCGCCATGGAAATGCCGCCGACCATGACCTCCCGGTACGACATGGAACGGTTCGGCATCATCCCCATGGCTACGCCCCGGCAGGCCGACCTGCTGCTGATCACCGGCTACCTCACCGTGAAAACGCTGAAACGCGTGATCCGCACCTACGAGCAGATGCAGGACCCCAAATGGGTGATCGGCTTCGGCTCCTGCACCCTCAACGGTGGCATGTACTGGGACTCCTACAACACCATCAAACGCCTGGACCTCTACCTGCCTGTGGATGTGTACATCGCCGGCTGTATGCCCCGGCCCGAGGCCATCATTGAAGCCTTCGTGCGGCTCCAGGAGGGCATCGCCCGGGGCGAATTCGACGGCTGGCGCCGGTACCGCGAGAACCTGGCCTGGTACCGGGCAAACCAGGCCAAGGTGATGGATGTGAACCGATGGGGAGCCCTGCCATGACCCCGCAAGACCTTAAAACCCTGCTGGAAACCTCCTTTCCCGAAGCCCGGGTTCACCTTCCCCGGGTCCGTCGTCTCCAGGTTCATCTCCCCCAGCCCCAGGTGCTGCCGGCCCTGGCCTTCCTGAAGGCCCAGGGATTCGGGCACCTTTCGGCCATCTCCTGCGTGGACTGGATCGAGGAGAACGCCTTTGAACTCGTGTACCACCTCTGGTCCTACACCTACCGGTTCCATGTCATGGTGAAAACCCGGATTCCACGGGATCACCCCACCATGCCCACCGCTCGCCAGATCTTCCGGGTGGCCCAGACCTACGAGCGCGACATCCACGAAATGTTCGGCGTGCGTTTTCCGGGCAATCCACGCCTGGTGCCCTTCGTTCTGGAAGACTGGCAGGGCCCGCCGCCGATGCGCAAGGACTTTGACACCCGCCGTTTTGCTGAAGAGGTGTACGGCATGCGCTCCATTGAAACCGAGTTGTTCACGCGTCGGGAACAACCGTACAAGGGGTTTCGGAAAAAATGAACCTGCCCTTTCCCGAAGGCGAAGTGCGCGAGTTTGAGTACTTTATCGGGCCCCAGCATGTGGGGATCACCGGGAACTTCGGAGTGCACCTGAAGGCCGTGGGCGACGAAATCGTGGAGGCCCGCGCCAATCCCGGATACCTGCATCGGGGCTTTGAGAAACTCATTGAGCAACGCCGCTGGGTGCAGAACATTCCGCTGGTGTGCCGCATCTGCGTACCCGATCCCGATGTCAACGAAGTGGCCTATTCGCTGGCCGTGGAGGAAATCGCCGGCCTGGAGGTGCCCCGGCGCGCCCAGTTCCTGCGGGTGATGGTCCTGGAAATGTCCCGACTCCAGGCCCACCTCCTGTACTTCGGGGGCATCGCCGGCGCCCTGGGGCTCTATACCCTGCCCCAGTGGACCGTGGGCGACCGCGATTACCTTCTGGACCGCTTTGAGGAACTCACCGGCGGCCGGGTGTACCACATCTACACGACCATCGGCGGCGTCCGCCGCGACACCCCCGAGGGATTCACCCAGAGGCTGCGCGAAACCCTCCGGTACCTGCAACAGCGCCTCAAGGACTACGACCGCCTGCTGTTTGACAACGCCGTGTTCAAACGCCGTACCATCGGGGTGGCCGTGATTTCCCGGGAGTATGCCCTGTCCATGGGGGTTACCGGGCCCAATCTGCGGGCCACCGGCGTACAGGCCGATGTCCGGCGCGACGATCCCTACCTGGTGTATCCCGAACTGGACTTTGAAGTGCCCACCCTGCCCAACGGCGATATCCACGACCGCGTACTGCTCCGCCGCCTGGAGTTTGAGCAGAGCATCCATATCCTGTACCAGGTGCTGGAGGAACTGGACCGCACCGTCGGCGAGCCGGTGCTCAACAAGGAGGTGCTGCGCAATCCCTTTGACTGGGCCCCGCCGCCCGGCGATGCCTTCGTTCGCGTGGAATCCTCCAAGGGCGAGTACGGCTACTATGTGGTGTCCAACGGCGGCATCAAACCCTATCGGGTTCATGTCCGGGGCCCCAGCATGACCCACGGCATCCTGGTGCTGGAAGACCTGCTGAAGGGGGCCCGGGTGGCCGATGTGGCACCCTTCATGTTTTCCCTGGATGTGTGCCCTCCAGACATTGACCGGTAGGTGAAACCATGGCACCGGAAGTCAAAGATCTGTTCAATCCCCTTACCGCCCTGCGGTTTCTGGTGGAAAAGCCCCATACCGTGCGGCTCCCCTTTGAGAAGAAGGAAGCCGCCGACCGGGAACGGGGCCTGCACGCCAACGACCTGGACCTGTGCATCGGCTGCGGCAACTGCGCCAAAATCTGCAATTGCGAGGCCATTGAGATGGTGGAGGTGG
>WGAB01000058.1 GCA_015489295.1 Caldifarciminota bacterium | reverse complement strand
TCTCAGCAAGATGCGCTCGTATCCAAGGGGCACGTAGCAGAGCAAAGAGGTAAAAGGAATCAACCTCGTCGCGCTTGGCCTTTAAGGGGTAAACTTCTGTCGTAGCATAGGCCAAGCCTATCTCTGGAGGAACTACAACTTGTTTGCCATTCTCGAGCGAAGGGGTGATCTTTGCGAATAGAATGTCACCACTTTCACAGTAAACACCACTTCGGATATCCCTAATCGACCTGTATTCAATTCTTGACGGGTATAAACTGCCATCATCTGGGATGGCTTCCATTGGGATGAAGGGAATTGTATCAGGCCAAATCCTCTGTCGGGGCTTTCTGCTGATGGACGTAATTTCCCCCAACCTTACCACCCGCCACTCTTCAGGCAAGGGACCGAGTTCGGTCATGCGGTAGCCTTCGGGGAGATTCATGGAACCCGCCTTTCTCTCAGAAAGGGGGTTCATCTTCTTCATCATTCAGATGTTCTTCCTGACTTCTGTCCGGTCCTCCCAGCAGCATCATCAAATAGTTAATCATCCCGTCAATTTTGTTCCACCCGGGGTCGTCACTTTCACCGTCAAGTCTTTGAGCAGCCCAACGGGCCTTGAAGGGCTTCGAAGAAATACCTTGTTCCTCAGCCTCATTTTCCAATGCGCTGTATTCGCCAAAGTGAGCCCTCAACGCTTCCTCAAAGTCTTTGCCGAAAATTGTATACTTTTCTGTAACAAGCCACTCGTCTGAACGAATCAATTCTTCAGCATCGTCATCAGTTATTCCTACGGCTTTGAGAGCATCTTTTCTTTTCGTCCCGCTGCTGTCATCCTTTGCATCATTGTCAAAAATAATATAGCAAAGCAGTCCGTATGCAGTGAACAACCGATACCATTTGGCGAGGTTTCCTTTTCCACCTACGCCTAAAATCGCGATACCTTCACGTTCCACTTCAAGTCCTCGCTTAGCAAGAAGGATAGGGAGAGCCAGTTCCTCTGTCTGACCTTCTACAAGCACAACAGCTCGAGCGAAAAACCCTGACAGAATATCGCTTGTGGCATTCGCTGCGTAGAAAGGCAGGATATTGTCTTCGGTTACCCGGTTTGGGGGTACGCCCATTTCAATACATTTCTGAACCAAATTCCTACGTGTCAGCTGACGCACTTTGGTGGCTCCATCTTCTTTGTACACCAGTACAAGTCCCTCTAAATCCTCAATTGCAAGAAAAGCCGGGCTGTGCGTAGTAATGACAATCTGTAAGCCCTCTTCACACCGAGAACGTAATCGTCGAGCCAGCCATCGCTGGGCGAGTGGATGTAGGTGAGCCTCCGGCTCTTCAACCACGAGGACAATGCCACCGTGAAATGCTTTTGCATAGGCATATGCAAAAGCGAGCGCTAGCACCTGCTGTTCACCCGTCCCCATTTCCTCCAAGGTTCGAGGAGTGTTTCCTTCGACTGCTTGGAGCCGAAGAGCATGAAAGAAATTAACTGGATTGTAGGCCTCAAAATCCACTTCAAGGCGGTGGGACATGGTGGCAACAAGGTCAGATAGTTCGTTTTGAAGCTCGTTCACAAATTTGTTGAATTCCGGGATTTCATGGAATTTATTTTTGGTCTGTTGGAACAGGTGTTCCAGATCTTGGCGAACTCCTTCGTGACTACTTAATGCGCGGTGGAAACGCCGCATAAGACGACTCAAAAGGGTCCACTTGGAAGAATAACTGAGATGGTAATTGAGATTGCGTTCTGCTTCCACTACAATGCACATGCAGGTGTCTCGATCTTCGTTACTAACAAAACCCTTGTTTCCATCACCTCGAAAGGAAATTGGCTCATCGGCAGAAGGGTCATAGCGCCAAGTGATATGGGTATGTCTACCTCCAAGCGGCTCTGAGGGGTCAAAGTCTATCTCAATCGTGATCGGCCTTCCAGGATTTCGCCCAAAAAACTCGTGATCTTCTGGCTGGTGGTTGCCAGGCCAGAAAGGCCCCAATACCAGTTGAAGCGCTTTTACAATATTAGATTTGCCCGCGTTATTTTCGCCTAAAAGGATCACAGGTTTCCCAGGCGGGAATATGATCTCAATTCGCTCTCGGATGGAGCGATATCCCTCAATACTGAGCTTTTGAATCTTCGCCATGTGCTTTCTCCTGTGTCAAATTATATGGGTATACTTCCCTCGCAGTTACTTCCCGCCACCCTCAAGGCATGGGGCTGATCTTGGTTATCTTGAAGCCGTTGGGCAACCTTGTACATCAACATGGGATCCAAACGCCCTTTTCTCTGTGTCCATCACTATTCCCCTTTGATCCCTTTTTGACGCTATTCTGACTTCTTTGGACCTCTTCTTGAGCCATTTGCAAATCCTTTGAGCCCTCACGCGTCGCTTGTCCTACTACTGTGTCTTTTTATCCAGAAAATGTCCAATATTCGTCCAATATGTCCTTTAAATGTCCGTTACCGTGCCAAGCCATAGCGCCTTCCCTTCTTCTCACCCGACGCTTTCACCAGACCCTTTTCCACAAGAGCCTGAAGATCACGCTGGACGGTTTTGGAAGAAATGTCCGAAAAATGCCGATGCAATTCCCCCAAAGATGCACTTCCCATTCTCCGCAGGACGGTTATGATCCGGATCTGCCGTTCGTTTAAGCCCAGTTTGCGCAGGCGCTCTGGAGTGTAAGGATCTTTGGCGAAGGTAACAAGGAAACCACCCTGCCGGTTCTGAAATTCGGGATCCGGCAGCCCCTGCTCACGGCAAAGACGAAGGATGCGCGTGGTCCCCGTGCCCCAGCGCTCAATGACTCCAGCAAAGTAAAAGGCCTGCGCAATAAGGGGATTGCGGAGCACCGACGAGTGCGGACCGTAAAGCGCCTCCGGCGTCAGGGGTGGGGGCAGTTCACCCGGGCTCCAGAGCTCCAGGCGGTCCTCTTCCAGGCGAATCTGGATGTCCGCCGGATAGGTGTAATCGCGGTGGATGAGGGCGTTGATGAGCGCTTCGCGCAGGGCCTCCAGGGGGTACTCCCACACTTCCTTGCGCTGGAACCCTTCGAGTGAGAGTTCCTCAACCTTGATCTCAAAGCGAACCCTGAGCACCTGGCGGAAGCGCTCCATCGCACCGTCCAACTGGTCCCACAGGGTGCCCGTGAAATCGTGGCTGTCCAGGATCTCCGTGCCCCGAAAGATGCCAATGCGGACCTGGGCCTGGGGAAAGATGCGCTGGGGCCGTCGCCCAAAGAGAAGCACTGCAGCGTTCTTCAACTTCCCATCGTCGGTTAAAAGCCCCAGGTTCTGGAGCGTGTGTTCGGAATTTTCGGGGTCAAGATGGGGAAGCCTGGACCGAGCGAGACGGGCAAAGTTCGCCAGTGCTTCTGGATCTACTTCATCCACCCCCCACTCACTGGAAAGGCTGTCCCAACTCCTTCCAGAGCGGGTGAGAATGTGTCGGGCCAACTCATCGGGCGAAAAATCACGATTGGTGGAACCCACGCGGCGAAGATAGCGTCCGCGGTAGGGCACCAAGCCCGGCGCCGGTTCCACCCGAATTTCTATGACCGGATGCCCTTCCATCTCCACCACCCGGATGGAGGGGGTGATTCCCAGGCGGGACACGATGAGGTTTGAAATCCGCTGGATCTCCCGATCATCGGCCTCTGTCCCTACAACCATGCCGTCTTCCTGAATGCCAATCAGGAGCGTGCCGCCCCGGGTATTGGCGAAGGCGGCCAGGTCTTCCAGGGCCCGGTCGGTCCACTGGCGTTTTAATTCCAGGGTTTCTCCTTCCTGCAACAAATCCATTATCCCTCTTCTGGCAGGCCGAAGATTGCCACGCCCACCCGGGAGGCCGCGGCGCGGAGGGCACCGTCCTGGGTAGCCAGGGGCAACCCCAGCCGCATGGCCAGGTCCAGATAGGCGGCGTCGTACACAGAGAGCCCCTGTTCCCGGGCCAGGGGGATAAGGTTACCAAAAGCGCGGTTTCGTAAGAGGGGCTCCACCGCAATAGGAAGTTCCTGAAGAAAGGTAAGAAACCGCTGCATCTCAACCCGGTTCAAACGGCCTCGGCGTTCAGCCACCAACAGGGCATTGGCCACCTCTAAAGGCCACAGGGACGGAACCCACGCCTGGCTCTGCTGCAACTGTTTAAGCACTCCCCGGGTGTACGCGTTCAACTCCTCACGAAATGCCCATGCCAGGGTGACCGACGCATCCAGCACAAAACCCCGCATCACATCCGCCCCTCCTCAATCAGGTCTTTGATCTTCAGCCCACCCAAACTGTGCTTCTGTCCGAATTCCAAAATATCTCGGATCACTTCCTTCACATCCCTCCGCCGGGCAGGTGACACGGGCTCCAGCACGGCCACAGGACGGCCGTGGCGCGTGATCACGAACCGCTCGCCCTTTTCCACCCGCCGGAGGATCTCGGAAAACCGGGTTTTCGCCTCGTACGCACCGATTTCGGGCATGACACACCTCCTTTAGACCGGTCTACGACTGGTCTAAATGTAGGGGGACAGAGGCCGGGGGTCAACCCTCAACCTTTCCGATCCCGTCCAGGCCCAATTGCCGGAGCACCTCCTGCAGGGCCCGGTCGGCCTCGGCCCGTTCTTCCTCTGCCTCGCGCAGGCGCACCACCGCCTCCTCCAGGGGCAGCGCCTCCTCCTGCTCGTCCGGGGCCACATAGCGGCTGGGGCTCAGGTTGTAATCGTTTTGTGCCGCCTCCTCGTTGGTGATGATGGCTGAAATCCCCTCCTCGGCCTTCCACTCGTGGTACACGCGGGCGATGTGTTCAATGTGCTCTTCGGCGAGGTAGTTCTTGGGCCGGCCCTTGGCGAAGAGTTTGGAGGCGTTGATGAGGAGGATTTCGCCGGGATGCCGCTTTTGCCTGTTGATGACGATGATCACGCCCGGCGCGGTGGTGTTATAGAAAAGGTTTTCCGGCAGGAGGATCACCGCCTCAATCAGGTCGTGCTCCACAAATTTCCGGCGGATATCCCGCTCCCGATTGCTTCCGGAGGTGCCGCTTCCCCGGGAAACCGAGCCGGTATCGATCACCACAGCCATCCGGCCGTTTTCCCTCAGGGAGGCGAACATATGCTGGAGCCAGCCCCAGTCGGCACTGGAGGCCGGGGGGATGCCGAACCGGAACCGTTCGTAGGGGTCGTTTTCGTATACCGACTGGGGAAAATCCTGGTTCCACATGGGATTGGCCACCACCAGGTGGAAGGTCCGCAGGCGGCCGCGGCTGTCGGTGAAGGCCGGGCGGCGCATGGTGTCTCCGAGGGCGATCTCGGCTTCCATGTCGTGGATGAAGGCGTTCATCTTGGCCATGGCGTAGGTGGTGGGGTTGATCTCCTGGCCGAAGAGTTTCAAGGGCGCCACCTGGGGCGGGAGCTTTCGGCGGCCGTTTTCCTCCACGCCGTGGGTTTCCAGGAGCCTCAGGTGGCACTTGATGAGCAGGCCCCCGGACCCGCAGCAGGGGTCGTAGACCTCCATGCCGGGTTCAGGCTCCAGGATTCGGGCCATGAGGATGGCCACCTCGCGGGGCGTGTAGAACTCACCGGCGCTCTGCCCCTGCCCTTCGGCAAACTTCCGCAGCAGGTACTCGTAGGCCCGGCCCAGGATGTCCGGTTCCACATCCTTTAACCCCAGGCGATACCGCGAAAGGACCTCCACCAGACGGTGCAGATACTCGTCGGGCACGATCCGCTGGCCTGCCGCCGTGGCATTGAAATCCACCAGATCAATGACCCCGTGCAGTTTGGGATTCTCCCGGGCCACGGCCCGCACGGCGTCGGTAAGGTACTCGCCCAGGCCGGTGGACCGGGTGCGGATTGCGTTCCAGCGAGCCTGGGGTGGGATATAGAACCGCACCAGCTGGTGGTCCTGCTCCACCAGTTTCTCGGCTTTTTCCCGGCTTCCGAAGTCTTTGGCCAGGGCTTCCAGCTCGTCGTCAAACACATCCGAGAGCCGCTTCAGGAACACGAGGGGCAGGATGTAGTCCTTGAACTTGGGGGCGTCCACCGGGCCGCGGAGGGCGCAGGCCGCTTCCCACAGCCAGTTTTCCAGGGCCGAAAGGTCCAGTTTTTCACTGTCAAAGAGCGTCATCGGAAATAGTTTAAACGAAGTGCCACATCAACGCGGCAGGGATTCTCTTTCGGAGCTCGGACCGATTTTGGCGCAGAGGATTCGGCCTGGCTATGGCCGGAATTGGCGGAGCCAGGGCAGAATGGTCTGGGCCACGGGGTCTCCAGGGGCTCCAAAGAGCCGGTTCAGGGATCGGTGGGTGCGGAACGAGGCGTCTACCGGCAGCACCGCATTTCCAACCAGCTCCAGAGCCTCCACAAACCGCCCCGAAAGTTTCGCCCGGTACGGCCCCCGGGACCACACCACGGCCATGGGTGGGATGGGTTTGCCGAGGGTGACATAGGTGATGGGGGACGCGGCCCGCCACTCCTCCGGGTCCTGGCCGAAGACCGTCTGATACAGCGGCGGCAACCCCTGGGCGAGTTTCGCAAAGGCCACGAGATCGTAGGCCCGGGTGTCCAGGGAAACCACGGCGGCAATGGCTCCCAAGCTCAAGCCCACCTGTTCGAGATAGGTCTCGTCGGTGGCCACGAGGGTCACCAGGTGGGCCCCTGCCGAGTGCCCCATCAGGAAGATCCGGGAGGGGTCGCCCCCGTACTCCGCAATGTGCTGGCGAACCCAGGCAATCGCCGAGGCAATGTCCCCGGCCATCTCTCGCCAGGTCACCTCGGGAGCCAGCCGATAATTCACCGACACGAAGATGTAACCATCGCTCAAAAAGGCATCGTCCTTGTAACCCACATGGCTCTTGTCGCCGGCCTGCCAGGCGCCTCCGTGAACGTACATCATCACCGGCAAAGGAGCAGGAGGGCTCACCTCGGGCAAATACAGGTCCAGTTTTTGAAGCGGAGAACCGCCGGGCACATAGGGGAGGTCTTTGAGAATGATCTGCCCCTGCACCCAGCCGGCGAGTACCAGCGGGATCAACCCTACGGCCAGCCTCCTGGTGCTGCTCATGGGCTTTGAATGCCTATGGCTGCCCCCTTGGCCCAAGGATTGCGCGGGACTCAGGGTGAAAGGTCGGTCCGCAGCCGCTGCACCTCTTCCAGCACCTCGGGGTTCACCAGGGCCGAAAGGTCGCCCGGCGGCTCGCCCAGGAACACCCGGCGAAGCACCCGGCGCATGACCTTGGCGTTGCGGGTTTTGGGCAGGTCGGGCAAAAAGTACACGGCAGCGGGCTTCAGGGCCTTTCCCATCCGCTCGGCGATCCAGTTCTGGATCTCGCGGGCCAGATCTTCCGAGGCCTCCCGGCCCGGTTGAAGCACAACGAACACCACCGGCACCTCGCCCTTCACCGAATGGGGCATGCCGATCACCGCGGCCTCCTGCACCGCCGGATGTTCCACGGCCACGGACTCCATCTCCGCCGGTCCCAGGCGTTTTCCAGCCACCTTCAGGGTATCGTCGGCCCGGCCCAGGATGTAGAAGTAGCCCTCGGCATCCCGCAGGGCCAGGTCGCCGTGGTCCCAGAGCCCTTCAAAGCGTTGCCAGTAGGTTTGGAGG
>WGAB01000057.1 GCA_015489295.1 Caldifarciminota bacterium | reverse complement strand
TCAATGCCCTTTTGCTCGGCCAGGCGCGACACCATGCCCGCCAGCGGCAGCCCCAGGTCCGGCATCTTCAGGGATTCCAGCAGTCCTTTGCGGTTCAGGGTCTTGCCGCGCCGCACATTGCGGGCGGTGTACCGGGCGAAGAGGGCCGGGTCGGTGGCCGGGTTCCACACCTCGTAGTCCAGGCCGTTGAGGATGCCCACGATCTTGTTGCCGAGTTTCCGCAGGATGCCGTCCAGGCCGTGGCCGTATTCCGGGGTCTGGATTTCCCGGGCGTAGGTGGGGCTCACGGTGGTGATGAAGTCCGAGAACACGATGCCGCCCTTGAGGGTGTTGAACTTGCCGTAGTACTCGGTGGCCTCCATGTGGAAGATGTGGTAACTGAGGCCGATGCGCGGCAGCACCTCCGGGGGGAACAGGCCCTGGTACGCCAGGTTGTGGATGGTCAGGATCTTGCGGCTGTTCTGGAAATAGGGGTCGGGTTTGTCGGCCAGCCGAATGGGCAGGAAGGAGGTTTGCCAGTCGTTCAGGTGGAACACATCGGGCCGGAGGCCGAGTTTTTTGGCGAGTTCCAGGGCGGCATAGGAAAAGAAGGCGAAGCGTTCGGCGTTGTCCGGATAGTCGCCCTCCGGGGTGCCGTACAGTTGCTCGCGGTCAAAGAAGCCGGTGTGGCCGATGAAATACACGGGCACGCCGCGGTTGTCGCCCCGGAGCACGTAGCCCGTGTGCTTCTGGCCGCCGAGCCAGACCTCCACGCTGAGGCCGGTGTTTTCCAGGCCGAACTTTTCGGGCGGGGTGAACCGGGGATAGTGGGGCATGACCACCGAGATGTCCACGCCCCGTTGCCGCAGGGCGATGGGCAGGGCGCCGGCCACATCGGCCAGGCCGCCGGTTTTGGCGTAGGGCACCACCTCGGTGGCAAGATAGAACACCACGGGTTTCGCACTCATGCGTTTGCCTCCATCCATTCAAAGGGGTTGATGTCGGGGAAAATCCGGTCCCGTTGCTCCAGGGTTTCCAGGAACCGGAAATCGGCGTCCTGCCAGGTTTGCTGAGCCAGCAGGGCCCGGGCCAGGGCGAGCAGCCGTTCCAGGTCCTCCACATGGCGGGTGACCCGTTGTTCGGCGTAATCCCGGGCGCTCCAGGTGGTGATCAGGAACTGCCAGTCCGAGGATTCCAGGAGCAGCAGTTCCCGGGCCATCTGGCGGGCCAGGCGCTGGCCCAGGTGGGAGGGAGCCAGCCCGGGGAGCACCTCAAAGAAGGCGTCCTCCAGGCGGTGGATATGCCGCCAGGTCCAGGCGGTATCGTCGTTGTACCACACCCAGTGGAACCCGCCTTCGCCCCACGACCCCTCGGGCAGGTGCACCACCTCCTCGGGGGGCAGGGCTTCCAGGGCCTGCGACAGCGTGGTGGGGCGCACCGCGGCGCCGGGCTCGGCCAGGCTTTGGAGCACGCCCTCCAACCATCGGGGGCCTTCAAACCACCAGTGGCCGAAGAGTTCGGTGTCAAAGGGGCTGACCACCACGCCGGCGTCCTTCCGGGCCAGGATCTCCTGGACCACGCCCACGAAGTGGCGCACATGGTTCTGGATCACGGGAAGGACGGCGTCGGGGTCGTACTCCTGTTTGTCGGCCAGGTCGGCTTTGGCGTCGGTGACGCGCCAGTAGCGGTGGCCCGAGGGAAAGTGCTTTTTGTGGAACTCCAGGTAGGCCGGGTCGCCCGGGTATCCGATGTCGCGCGACCACACCTGCTGGGCGGTTTTCGGGTCGCGGGTGAAGAAGGCCACGGGTCCCTCGGAGCCTGGCGACAGGGCGTAGTACGGCCGGTAGGGATCGCGTTCCCGTTCCTCGGGACGATGTTCCTCTTCAAACCGCTGCCACAGGGCCTTGAGGCCCGGAAACAGGGAAAGATAGGTGCCGATGGCCCGGCCGCCCTTGAGCAGATGATGGTCCACCAGAAAGAACCGGAGGCCGGCCCGGTGGTAAAAGTGTTCCACGCCGTGCCGGTCCATTTCCTTGCCGTCGGTGGGGCGGCGCCAGCGGTACGCCGGGCGGTAGGCCAGTTCCGGGGGCCAGAGGCCCCGGGCCGGCCGGCCGAAGTGTCGGCGGTACGCGCGGGCCCCCTCCAGTACCTGGCCCCACACCGCCTCGTCGCGGCCCAACAGCGGCAGGTAGCCGTGGGTGGCGGCCGAGGTCAGGATTTCCACAACGCCGGCCTCCTGGAGCCGGGCGAAGGCTGCCACGAGGTCGCCGTCCAGTTCGTCAAAGGTCTGGGCCACCTGCCAGTAAAAGGTTTGCCAGAAGCGGGCCACCCGGGCCCGGTGGTCCAGGCCCAGGCGCCGGAAGGTTTGTTCATCGTCGGCCGCCGAGGCCTGTTTGGCCTCCAGGTACTGGCGAAAGCCCTGTTGAAACTCGGGCATCCTGAGTTGTTCGGCCAGAATCGGGGTGATGCCGAGGGTCACCGCCTGCCGCACGCCCCGCTCTTCCAGTTTGCGGAACGCCCGGTACAGGGGCACATAGCACTCGGCCGCGGCCTCGTAGAGCCATTCGGCCCCGTGGGGCCAGGTTCCGTGGTTCACGACATAGGGCAGGTGGCTGTGGAGCACGAAGGCCAGGGCCTTCACAGGCCGCCTCCCTGTTGCACCTGTTTCATGAGGTTCTTGGCCAGGATCACCTCCATGATCTCGGAGGTGCCAGCGCCGATCTCCAGCAGTTTGGCGTCGCGCATGAGCCGTTCCACCGGGTACTCGTGGGTGTAGCCGTAGCCTCCCAGCACCTGGATGGCCTCCAGCCCGGCTTCCACGGCCAGTTGCGAGGCCAGGAGTTTGACCGTGGCGGCCTCAAACCGCAGGTCTTCCTCCGGCGTGTAGCGGGCGGCCACCTGGTACAGATAGGTGCGCACGGTGTCCAGCCGGGCGGCGATGCGCGCGATCTTGTGCTGGATGAGTTGAAACTCGGCGATGGGCCTGCCGAACTGCCGGCGTTCGTGGGCGTGGCGCACCATCCAGTTCAGGGCCTCCAGGGCGATGCCCGTGCCCTGGGCCGCAATGGTGATCCGCTCCAGCTGAAAACTCTTCATGAGCTGCAGAAAGCCTTTGCCGTAGGTGCCCAGCAGGTTCTCGGCCGGCACCTTCACCTGGTCCAGGAACAGCTGGCCGGTGGGCGACCCCCGCATGCCCATCTTTTCAAAGGATTTGGTGACCTCCACGCCGGGCCAGGCGGTTTCCACGATGAAGGCCGACATGAAGTCGCGGGTTTTGGCGGGATCGTCGGTAAGGGCGTACACCACCAGCACATCGGCCACGGCGGCGTTGGTAATGAAGATCTTGGAGCCGTTGAGCACGAAGTGGTCGCCCTCGCGCCGGGCCGTGGTCTGGATGGCATACACATCCGAGCCGGCGTTGGGCTCGGTAATGGCCATGCCCGCGATCCACTCACCCCGGGCGATTTTGGGCAGGTACCGCCGTTTCTGCTCCTCGTTGCCCCAGAGGGCGATGTTGTGGCCCCCCAGGATGGCGTGGGCCAGGAGCGACAGGGCCAGCGCCGGGCTGTACCGGGAGAGTTCCTCCAGTACCACCACGGCGGCCACCACATCCTCGCCGAAGCCTTCGTATTCCTCGGGAATCACGATGCCGGTGAGCCCCAGCTGGGCCAGTTCGGCGAAGAGGTCCCGGGGAAAGCGGTCCGACCGGTCGATCTCCTCGGCAACAGGTTCCACGCGCTGGCGGGCGAACCGCCGCACGGTTTCCCTCAGCAGCCGATGCTCTTCCGCCTCCAGAAACTGCAGATTCCTTGCAAACATGCGCCCTCCGTTTTGGGCTATTTTAAGGGTTTCCCGCATGGGAAGGGCCGGGGAGCGCCGGGTGGCTTGCAGCCCCGGAGCCCGCAGCGTATAACTTCCACGCCCAAGCAAGGAGATGCTCCATGAACCTGTTCACAGCGGGCTTGCTGATGCTCCTGGCCCTGAAACCTACCCTGGGATCCGTCATCGGTACCCTTACCGATCTGCAGTCCGTGCTCCACGACCAGCCCTGCGACAGTACCTCCACCTTTGTGCCCCTGGATGGGGTGGAGAATGCGCCCGTGGTGGTCACGGAAAAGGGCTCGGTGCTCCATCTTTTAGGGGTTCCCGTGGAGGTGCTGAACCGGTACCGGTGCCACCAGGTGATGGTGGTGGGAGATTTTTACATCGACGCCCTCACCATTGAGGTGCGGCGGCTCCGGATCCAGCGGGACGGCAAATGGCAAAAGGTATGGGAACGGCCGAGGCCTCAACCGCAAAGGGCCCAGAACCCACAGGAGGGAACGCCATGAGGGCCTATGTGATTTCCACGGGGAGCGAACTGCTCCGGGGATTGGTGAACGAGGATGTACCCCTGGTGACCGGCTTTTTCTATCGGTACGGGGTGCCCACCCTGCGGGAGGTGACCCTGCCCGACGACGCCGCGGCCCTCAGGGAAGAGATCCAGCAGGCCCTGAGCCGGGCGGAAATCGTGGTGGTCCTGGGCGGCCTGGGCCCAACCCACGATGACCTCACCCGCGGGGTGCTGGCCGAGGTGGCGGGCACCCCGCTGCGGTTCCACGAAACCTATTTCCAGAAGATTCGGCCCCGGCTGCAGCGCATGGGGTTTGAAAACCTGGAGGCCTTTCGGGAGTTTGCCGTGCTGCCCGAAGGGTTCGAGGTGCTCTACAACCCGGTGGGCCTGGCTCCCGGGCTCCTTCGGGAAATGGAGCCCGGCCGGTTTCTCGTGGCCCTGCCCGGGCCGCCGAAGGAGGTGCGGGCGGTGTTGCCCGTGCTCCACGAGCGCCTCAAGGCGGTGCTGGGCACCCATCCGCGGTACCGCACCCTCCATGTGTTCGGCTATACCGAGCCCGAGATCCTGCAGGTGCTTCGGGAGGTGGTACCCGAGGGCACCGATTTCTCGGTGATCGCCAAGGCTTCAGGCATCCATCTGACGGTGCCGGTGGAGCCCCCGGAGCTCCTCCAGCGGCTTCGGGAACGGCTGGGTGAGGACCTGTACGGCGAGGAGGGCGAGAGTTTGGCCTATGTGGTGGGCCGAATGCTGCGGCGGCGCGGCTGGACCCTGGCGGTGGCCGAGTCGTGCACCGGCGGATTGGTGGCCAGCACAATCACCGACATCCACGGGAGTTCCGATTTCTTTGTGGGCAGCCTGGTCACCTATTCCAACGAGGCCAAGGTGCGGATCCTGGGGGTATCCCAGGCGGTGTTGCTCACCGAGGGGGCCGTGTCTGAGCCTGTGGCGGCCCAGATGGCCGAAGGGGCCCGCCGGAAACTCGGCGCCGATGTGGGCCTGTCCACTACAGGCATCGCCGGGCCCACCGGAGGCACCCCGAAAAAGCCCGTGGGGCTCGTGTACCTGGGCGTTTCGGTCCGTGGGAAGGTAGAAGTCCACCGGCACCTATTTTCCGGCGATCGGCTTCGGGTCAAGGCCCGGAGCACCTTTACATTGCTGGACCACCTCCGGCGTCGCTTGCTCGGGTAACCCGCTACGACCCCTGGAGCATCGGCGGCGACCACAAAACCTCAAAGGGGGCAAAGCCCCAGATCCGCAGGTTCCAGGCGGGCTTTCGGGTGGAAAGCCCGGCATGGGGCCAGAACACCCCTCCGGAAAGGCCCAGGGTGAACCCCTGGCACTGCAGGGTCAGGGTGCCGGCGGCCTCGGGGCCCAGAAAAACCAGGGTCTTTTGGGTTTCCGGGTCCTCGGCAAGGCCATAGCCGAAGAGATCCAGCCGAAACGAGAACAGGTTTCCCAGGGCCTGCTGATGGTTCAGGTTCAGCACCCACAGGTTGTGGGGATCGGGCCAGTACACGGCATACGGGTCGCCCGCCGAGGCCGAGGACACCAGCGGCGCGAGTTCTAACGGCAGCACCACCCAGTTCAGGGCCTCACCGAAGGCAGTCCAGCCGTTGTAGAAGTTGTCCATGACGGAGGGGTAAGCCACGGGCTTTTGCCAGCGACGGTGCAGGTAATAGGCGCCGGCCCCCAGGGTGCCCCGGGAATGGTGCCAGCGGAGGTAGGCCTGGGCCGCGGGGTACCATCGGGTGCCGTTGCGGAGGCCCACAGCCTCGGCCACCAGGTTCAGGTGCCGGAAGGGGGCCTGGGCGCGGGCTCCGAGCCACAGGAGGCCGGTGCCGTCGGTGCGCAGAGCCGCGTAGAGGTCCAGCATCGAGTGGCGCCAGTACAGCCCCAGGAAATCGCCGGTGGGCCGGTCGCCAAAGGCCCGGTTCCCCTGCAGTACATAAAAGAGGTCGACCCGGGCCTCTGAAGTGGGATGCCAGGAAAGGCGCAGGGCGTCCATGCCGTCGCCGATGTCCGTCAGGAAGAAGCCGTCGCGGTACGAGAGCAACTGGTGCCCGAGGGTGAGGGTTCCGGTGGTGCCCCATTGGAGGCTCAGGGCCGCCTCCTGCAGGTACGGAGCGTAGGTGGGGGTATGGCGGGAACCCCGCAAAAGGTCAAAGAACAGGAACCGCAGGGAGACGGTGCCGTAGGGGCACACCCGCCCCCGGATCCCCAGGCTGGCGAGGCCCACGGGGGTTTGCCACGCCGTGCCGTGCCAGCCGCCCCGGGCCAGGTGAAACCCGGTATAGCCCTCCAGGGTGAAGGTGCCGAGGACCAGCCAGAGCCACAGGCCACTCATGCCGAATCCTCCCGGGGTTTTTTCCAGGGATCGCCGCGATGCCAGGCCATCCAGAAGAACAGGTTTTCAAACTCCAGGCTGGTGCGGAAGGCCCGCCGGATGCCCGGGGTCAGGTGCGCCTCCGAGGGCACACGACGGTGAAGCATCTCAATGAGGGCGTCGCCCAGGGCCTTGAACGCCTCCGACCGATAGGTCTGGATCCAGTCGCGGTAAAAGGGGTCCTCGGGCAGGTCGGGCCCGGCCTCCGAGGCCACGAAGTAGTAGCCCCACTCGCAGGGCAAAAGACCGGCGATGAGTTCCTCCACGGGCGAGAGGGTGGCGAGCCGCACGAGGTAAGAGGTGTAGGCCTGGGTGGTGAGGGTGG
>WGAB01000056.1 GCA_015489295.1 Caldifarciminota bacterium | reverse complement strand
GTGAGGTTGCCGCGCCACACCAGGGTTGCGCCCTCCTGGATGATCAGGCGCTGGAGTTCCACATCGCTTTCCAGGATGACGGAATCGCCGGGCTGGAGCACGACGGTGTCGGCCGGGCCGGGGAAGGGGGGTGTGCCGTTGCACACCAGCTGGCCCCAGTTGTTGGCTATGAGGTTGTACTGATTCTGGCTGCCGCAGGTGCCCACGACACAGGTCTGGTGCCAGTAATGGCCGCAGGCGCCGTGCCAGTGCCATACACCTGCGTTCAGGATACCCCCTGCGAAGAGGGTCAGG
This sequence comes from Caldifarciminota bacterium, assembly GCA_015489295.1. Next base: position 7,007 of record WGAB01000056.1, on the reverse strand, counting down.
AGGATTCCTGCCTGCCCGATCTTCATAGGAAACCTCCCTGTTTTCACGCCCCTGGTTTGCTCTTGTAAAAATTATAGCCTGCGGGATTTCTGTGGCAAGACAAAACGGGCGGGGCCGCCGCGTACGCGGCGGCCCCGCCCGAGTCTTTGAAGGTTCCGAAACCTTACCGCACGAGGATCAGCCGCTGGTGTGCCCGATGGTCGCCCTGACGGAGTTCCACGAAGTACACGCCGGCAGGAACCCTACGGCCGTGCCGGTCGGTGGCGTTCCAGGTGAGGGTGTGGACGCCGGGTTCTACGGTGCGCTGGAGCAGCGTGGCTACCTGTCGGCCGCTGATGTCGTACACGGTGACCGTTACCGGGGCCTTTTCGGGTACGCTGAAGGAGATCCGGGCTATGTTCCGGGCCGGGTTAGGCCGCACCGAGCGCAGGGCGAAGGGATAGCGGATACTCGCGTCCTCAGCCACGGCCACCGGCGTGCGGGTTTCGTCGGCAAACCGTACGAAGTAGCCCACCAGGTAGTCGTAGGGGGTACCCTGTACCAGCTCAAAGAGCACGCTGGCACCCATGAAGTTGGGCCAGAAGGTGAGGCCTCCGGCATAGGCCTCGCTTCCAGCCGGCGGCGGCTGGATGCTGACGCCGGTGTAGCTATGGGTGGCCAGGCTCCACTGGTAAATGGTGTTGTAGGCCCCGTACGGGTTGGCCTCCTGGGTTGCGAACCAGAGGTAGGAGACCCCTTCGTCTACAGACCCTGGATCGTAAGCGGCACCGTAGATCAAATAGGTGTTGGGGTAGGTGCCGAGGGTGTTGCCCTCCCGGTCGAACTCGTAAATCGGTGCGTTGTAGTTGGCGGTGAAGAAGTGATCGTTCTCCGGGTTCCAGGCCAGGGCGCGGTTCGGGTTCTCCGGACCCGGGAAGGAGCCGTCCAGCACCAGGCCGCCGGCAAAGAGGTGCCACTCGTCCACCAGGTTGGAGGAACTGGCATAGAAGTGGCCGTTGCCGAAGCCGACCTCGGGCCAGGTGCCGTCGTAGGCCAGGTCGCGCCAGCCCCAATCGTGGGTGTTGTCCGGCTGGTACCAGAAGTGGCCCGTGAAGGTGCCGGTGGCGTCGAACTCGTACACGTAGTGGGGCGGAGCCTCGGAGCTGTCGGCACCCGTGCCGGTGACATAGAAGTGGGTGCCGTCAAACTCCACGCCCAGCAACAGGTTGTCGCCCACCTGGTCCTGGAGATTCACGGGACCGAAGACCACGTCGCCCAGTTGCAGGACCGTCCGCACCATCACCTGAAGGGTATCGTTGTCGGGCCGCTCGTCGGCCAGGTCAATCCAGGCGGTGATCTGGTAATACCGGTTGGGCAGCGGGCCCCACTGGAAGAAGGGCACCTCCAGGGTTTCGCCAGGCTGCAGCGCGGTAACCGGCTGATGGGCGCTGATGATGGTGGTGCCGGTCAGGGTGTCCACGATTTCCACGTACAGGTTGAAGTCCTCGGGGTTCTGGCCGTTGTTCCGGACCGTGACCACCAGATCCTGAGGATGCGGAAGCGTGGGGCCCTGGGGCCGGATGTCGGTGACGGCCACGTCGTGCTCGTACATCCGGTGCCAGAACAGGATGACGGTACTGTCGGTCACGATATGGTTCGGCGGGTCGCCGTTGGCCACATACTGCAGGTAGCAGCCGTCGGAGCCATCGCCCTTCTGAATCCCGATGGTGGAACTGTTGGTATACATCGGGTCCATGCTCAGGAACTGTAGTTTGATGACCCCGTTCGGGAACAGGATGATCTCGTAGGTGTTGCCCGCCGAGGCGCCGAAGTGGGGCACGTCCACCCAGGCGAAGATCGCGAAATGCGGGGTGCCCAGGTAATAAACCTGGCCGCTGGAGGAAGGATTCAGGTCGTCCCAGTAGCCGATGAAGTTCTCGATGTCGGTAACCGGCAGAGGCTGGTTGGAGTAGGAGGTGGTGGTGGAGGTCTCCAAGAAGCCGTTGGAGCACACGTTGATCTCCTCCAGCACCTGGTCGTAGAAGGGGAACGGGAAGGGCAGGGTGACCGTGGTAAAGTCGTCATCGCCGAGGGTTAGAGGCGTTCCTGCTGTGGGATCGATCCACTGGAAGGCCAGGGCCGGATTGCCCGGAAGGTCCTGGCTGGAAGCCCCCACATAGTCGCAGGGGTCCGGACCCAGGGTGAAGGAATCCGGCAGCGAGGGCGAGGCGGTGTCGGCCACCACCACGGCCGCGGTGGCCGTGTCGTTGCTCGGCCGCTCGTCGCCGATGAGGCTCACGTAGGCCACGGCCTGGAAATGGCCGGGATCGGGCGGCACGAAGTCCGGGCTGAAGACCACGGTGTCCAGGGCACCGGCCGCCAGAGTGTAGCCGGTTACCGTGGCGGTATACACCGGATTCTGGTCGGCATCGAGGATCTCAAAGGTGACGTCAAAGGTTTCATCGTTCTGGCCCAGGTTGGCCACCAGGAGCTGGGGTGTGGCTGTTTCGTCGACGAACAGGAAATGGGGGGCCAGGATGGAAAGCGCGGCTACGTCGTGTTCCGGTGCCGCTGCATACAGGAAGTTCATGATCCAGGCCACGAGGGAATCCAGGGGTGCCCGGGCGCTCAGGCCTCCGAGTTCAAAGGAGTTGCCCACGGTGCGCCACACGCCCTGGTCGTAGGCGACGCCACAGAAGTAGCCCACGTCCGGGTTCTGCAGGTACCCCTCGGCCATGCCGCCGTACGGAGGACTGGCGTCGGGGGTCAGCCGGTCGATCCACGCGTTTTCCCCGCCGTAGGACCAGGAATTGCCGGCCACCTCCGGAATCAAAGCGTTGGCCACACCCTCCACCGTATAGAGGTCACCGGTACCGTCTTCTGCCGAGGCTACGCCGGTCCAGGGCAGGAGGTTCCAGCCACCGGCGCCGGGGTCAAAGCCCCACAGGTCACTTCCCTCGATGTACAGGCGACCGCCCGCCTGCAGGTACTGCTCAATCTGGGCGCCCTGTTCCGGTGTGATCCGGGTGTTGTTGTTGTAGATGCCGCAGAACACCCAGACCGTGCTGTACTGGATCAGGGAGTCGAAGGTCAGGTACTCAGGATCGGTGGTGTACCGGCCGGCATAGCCCAGGCCTATGAGTTTCTGGTCAATGACGTCGGCGCTGCCCGGGGTCGGATCCAGGTCTACGATCAGGTAATCGGTGCCGAACACCCGCACATAGAACGCCACCTGAGCGGTATCGTTGCCGGGGTTCTCGTCGACCAGATCGTGGTACGCCACGGCCAGATAGGCACCGGCCTCGGTGGGGGTCCAGTCGGTAAAGGCGATTTCTATGACGCCTGCGGAATCCAGGGTTACGCCGCTGTAGGTATCGGTGTACACCAGCGAGTCGTTGAGGTAGATCTCAAAGTAGGCGTTGAAGGTTTCGGTGTTGGAACCCGCGTTGCGGAACCGGGCCGTGGGGGTTACCGGAACGTTGGCCGGGATCTCGCCGGTGGGGGCCAGGATGGCCTGGGTCCAGATGTCATGGTCCGGCAGCTCGTAGGGTTCCACAATGGCCCGAACATCCCAGTTGTAGTCCAGGCCGAAGTTCTGCAGTTCGTCCCAGGGGATGCCGTCGGCGTACACCCAGTCGCCCTTGCCGTCCACAGCCGGGCCGGCGTCCACACCGATGGGGAATTCACCGGCGGCATGGGTGATCTCCACCGCCACCCACAGGTCCTGGGTGGGGTCGATGGGGACGGCAGTGGTGAGGGGAATCAGGTACCAGCCCTGGCCGGTGACGGTGTAGGGTTCGGTGGTCAGGGTGTCCGAAGGCGGGAAGCCCGCACCGTACAGAATCGCGCGGCCCGAGTGGGTTCCGGCCTCGTAGTGGTAGAAGAGCACCGCAGTGACCGCATAGCCTGCATAGGGCCCGAGCTCGTCAGGGGTGAATTTCACGGCCGCCTGGTAGGTGCCGCCGTTGGTAAGGCCGATGGCGTTGCTACCCGCGGTATTGGGATCGTCATAGTGCAGGGTGTCGCCCGGGTTCCGAAGGCCGTGGAAGGTCCAGCGGATGGGTGGACCGGAAACGCGTTTGTGGGCTTCGGACGCGGTCCCGAGTTTTCCGTGGCTGCGGGGAGGCGGAGCTTTGACGGTTACCGGGGCAGGTGTTTTCCACGAGGGTAGTGGAGTTTCCTTCCCCGGCGCAACATCGGCAGGGTTTGAGGAGGCCCAGGCCCAGCCGAAGAGCAGGGCCAGTGCCACACCCGTACCTTTACGCCACATTGCCACCTCCTTTTTTAAGTCCCCCTGCCAAAGAGACCGGCCTAATTTTTGCTGAAAATGCGGTGGGTGTCAACCTTTTGTGGCGGAAAGAGATTGCTCGCTGCGGGCGGCAGGTTTCCACCGGGCGCAGGATCTGGCAACGGGTGGGTTCTGAGAAAGAAGTGGGGGCGATGGGGGCCTGTATAATTTCGCCGGTTCCGGGGCCAAGGGAAGTGGGTGCGAATCCCACGCTGCCCCCGCAACCGTGTGCAGGGAAAGGCCTTCCATCCAGGCCACTGAAGGGATCGGGTCCTGAGGGGGCCGGCCCTTTGGGAAGGCGGAAGGCCGGGCGCACGCCCCCTGCGAGCCGGGAGACCTACCCGGAACCCCTGAACTGACCGCCTCCGGGGTGCGGGGCGGGGAACGGTTGCACAGGTTCTCCTCCAGTCCCTGAGGTCGGTCCTTTTCACCACTGCGGGAAAAGGACTGCTCATGATGTTTGGATGGCTCGGCGTTCTCGTGGCCGGGGCGGCGCTCCTGAGCCCGCCCGCGGATACGGGCACCTATTACCTCGCCCGGGAAATCGTGGTGTGGGGCACCCGGTCCCTGGACCAGGCCCATCGCCTGCCCCTGTCGTACCTGCAAGTGGCGGCGGCATCGCCGACTGATCTCGCCGGCTGGCCCGGCCTGGCTATCCGCGACTACCTGGGCATCGCCGGCCTGTCGCTCCGCGGGAGCGCCGTGGAGGAACTGCAGGTGCTCCTGGAGGGGTTCCCGGTGAAACCCGCCCAAACCGGCTACCTGGACCTGCACCTCTTCCCCCGGGGTTTCTGGCAGGCCGTGGAAACCGTGGCCAATCCCACCTCGGCCTACTTCGGCGCCGACGCCATGGCCGGGGTGGTGAACCTGCAACTGGATTTCCGGCCCCGGGTGGCCCTGTGGGCGGGCTCGCTGGGCGACCACGGCCTGGTGGCCCACCATTCCCTGCCCCTGGCGGAAAACAGCCTGGTCCAGGTGTCCCTCGGGTGGCACCAGGGGCCGGAGGGGTTCCGGGCCACCGACGCCTTCGGCCGACCCCTGGAAATCCGGAACCTGGGGAGCCGGCGCCGGGCCGCGGCCGTGCGCTGGTTCCATAGTTCCCTGGAACTCCTGGCCCTGTGGAGCGGCCGCAGCGGCGGCCTGCCCCGGATCCCTAACTTCAGCCCCCATCCCGACAGCCTGGACCAGACCCTGGCCCTCCTCGGGGTCCGGTGGGGCGGGCTCCAGGGGTCCTGGGTGCTCCACGACACCCGGTACCGCCCGGCGGCCCTGCCCCCGGCCCGGCACCGCGAGGGCACCCTGGACCTTCGGTACCGCCGCGGCCTCTGGGAACTGCGGGGCACCTACGCCCGGCTGCGCTCCACCACCGTGGGCTTCCGCGAGCGCCTGGCCGCCCAGGCGGCCCTCCGGGATACCCTCCACTGGGGGCCGGCCCTGGCCCTGGTGGCCCTGCGGGGCTATGTCAGTACCAGCATCCAGCGGCCGGTGTGGACCGCCTCGGCGGGTTTTCAGGTGCCCGCAGGGCTGTACGCGCGCCTGTCCAACGGCTTCCGCGAGCCCACCTTCAACGAACTCTACTGGCCGCAGGATCCCTTTGCCCGCGGCAACCCGGCGCTCCGACCCGAGCGGGCCTGGGAGGCCGAGGTCGGCTGGAAACACGGCCACGGCGCCCGGCGCCTGCGGGTTGCCCTGTTCCATCGCCAGGTGCGGGATCGGATCCAGTGGGTGCCGGACGCTGAGGGCCGGTACCGGCCCGTGAACCTGAGCCGAGCGGTGCTGGAGGGCGCCGAGGCCCTGGCTCGCACCAAAATTGGCCCCTTCACTTTGGAGGGTGCGGTTTCCGGTTTCTGGCGGCTCCAGGCCCCCACCCATCTCGTGTATGTACCCTGGGCCCAGGGCCGATTCGCCCTGTCCCTGGGCCCGGTAACCGCGGTGTATCGCTGGATCGGCCCCCGATGGGAGCGCCCCGCCGGCCCCAAAACCCTGGAGCCCGTGCACCTTTTGGACCTCCGGTGCCGCCTGCCCCTTGGGCCGGTGCACCTGCACCTGGAGGGCCGGAACCTGCTGGATCAGCGCTACGAATGGATCCGGGGGATCCCCCAGCCCGGCCGCACCGGAATCGCCGAAATCACCTGGAACGGCGCGGTTCCGGGTTTTTTGCACCGTTTGTTTTCCCGAAACCAAAACCAAGGAGGTGTTTGATGAAGCGTGTGTGGGTTGCCCTTGTGGCGTTGCCGATGCTGCTCGGCCTCTTCGGGTGTGACCGTGGGATCGTGGACCACGGGTATCCCCAGGTCTTCCGCCGTGTCCTGATCGTTTACGGCCTGAGCGAAACCGCGGACCTCTACGATGTGGACCGCGATACCCTCCTGCCCGACCGGTTCGTTACCGGCAACACCCCCAACTTCCTCATGGAATCCGACGGCCGGTTTTACCTGGTCAACTCCGGCTTCTCGGCCGCGCCGTCCCTGCAGGTGATTGAGCCCCAGGGCCCCAGCGTGGTGGAGGAAGCCCCGCTGCCCAACGGCTCCAACCCCATGCAGGTGGCCGAGTTGAACGGCGACTTCTATGTGACCTCCTTCACCCGCAACCTGGTGTACCGCCTGAACGAACACCTGCAGGTGACCGATTCCGTGGCCGTGGGCCGCGCGCCCGACGGCATCCTGACCTACAACGGCAAACTCTATGTGGTGGCCACCTTTTACGACCTGGCCACCTACCAGAGCGACACGGGCAAACT
>WGAB01000055.1 GCA_015489295.1 Caldifarciminota bacterium | reverse complement strand
CCGAAGCCCGGGCTTTCCGCCTGGAGGTGTACAACGCCGCCGGACGCCGGCTCCGCATCCTGCACGAGGGGTCGCTTGCACCAGGGGTCCACACCCTCACCTGGAACCTGAAGGATCAGACGGGCCGCCGCGTGCCGCCGGGCCTTTACTTCCTGCGGCTCCAGGCCCCGAAAACCCGCCAGACCCAGCGGGTGCTGGTGCTGCCGTGAGATTGGGAATGGTTTCTCTGAGGCTTCGCCGATGCGTTCTCTGCAGCGGCGTTAGTCCGGGAACACCACGCTGAGGAGCAGGGAGTACCGGCGCAGGGTGGCGAAGCCGGTGGGGCGCTGGTCCAGAAGGTTCTCGGCCCGAAACTCCCCCTGAACCACCCGGAACAGGTTCGCGTGGACTCCCGCGTCCCAGCGCACATAGGATACCTGGGGGGCGACGGAGACCCGGCTCCATGGCCGGAGCACCACCCGACCCTCATAAAGGGGCACCGAAAGACCGGTTTCCAGGCCTGCGCCGGTGCGGAGCAGCGTGTCCGACCCGGCGGCCGCCCCCGCAAGGGCGGCAAAGGCCTTCAGCGCTACGGGCCCCAGGTTCCGATAGGCTTCCAGCCGACCCGTTAGGGTCAATGCCTGGGAGGCGCACCGTGCCCCCTCCGGCCGCCAGAGCCAGAGGTCGTGCTGCCGGGCCACCTCGGCCCACCCCCGAAGCCAGGAACTCTTCCCCCACACCTGCACAAAGGCCCGGGGCCAGAGCCGGAACCGGCCCAGGGAATCCACCCGGCTGAACACGCGATAGCCCGCCAGGATCCGGTATCCCGGCCCCTGGAACCGTACCTGGAGGTCCGGGAACCAGCGGGTGCCGGTGCCGGCAAAGCCCACAGAAAGCCGCAGGAAGCCCATCGGCGGCGGAATGTGGTACACCACCCGGCCCAGGCCGGTGCGGCGGTAATAGTCCACCTCGGCCTGCCAGGTGCGGGTGGCCAGACGGCCCCGGTAAAAATTGGCACCCGGTCCCAGGTGGAAGCCGGTGAGGGCCAGTGAGGCCCGGGCATGCCGAAGTTCCAGCCGCTTGAAGTCCAGGCTGCGATCCCTTTCCAGGCCTTCGGCGGTCAGTTTGCGATAGACGGCCCACCAGCCGCCCCCTCGGGCCTCCAGGCCGTAGCCCTGCCGCCGCAGCGGATAGCCCAGCCAGCGGTGCTCCCGGAAGCCCGCGCCCAAAAGGATTTCGGCCGGCCCCACCTCCCGGGCGAACACGCCGCCCAGATGGGTGTATTCCAGAGAACCCCGGCGGGAAAAGAGGTGGGTGATGGGTTCGGGCAGGCTGTCGGGCAGGTGCAGGGTCTGGTACCGCCAGGCTACGGTGTCTCCGGGCTGCAGCCACAGGGGTTCCAGGAGTTCCAGCCGGGGACGCACGGGCACCTGCTCCTGAAACAGGCTCCAGGGCAGGTCGAAAAGGGGAGGCACCGCTTCGGCTGCTGTGCCGGTGGTTTGCCACCAGGGGGCGAACAGGGGATCCGCTTCGCCCGGGGGCAGGAGCGGCGTTGCCATGGGAAAGAACCCGATCCACAGGGCCAGCCAGAGGCTCATGGCCGGGGTTCCTCGGGTTCCGAACCGGTATCCTGCCGTCGCCCGATAAGCCGCGCCTGGAACTCCTCGTAACTCAGGAGCACCTGGCGGGGTTTGGAGCCCTCCTGGGGTCCCACCATGCCGAGTTCCTCCAGCTGGTCCATGATGCGCGCGGCCCGGGCGAAGCCCACCTTGAGTTTCCGCTGCAGCAGGGTGGCCGAGATGGTCTTGCGGGTGCTGGCGATGCGGGCGGCCTGCAGCAGCAACGGGTCCAGGCCCTCGGCGAGTTCCAGGTCCTCTTCGGCCTCCTCGGCCGTGGCCACGGGGATCGGGGCCTCCAGCATCTCCTCAATGGGCTCGTAGTAGTGGTCGCGGAGCTGTTCCAGCAGGGCCAGGATGTCGGCCACGGGTTTCCGGACCACGGGCTGCAGGATCCGGCGGGCCACGAGTTCCATGCGTTCGCGGCCGCCGGGCTCGTCGTCGCGGGTCAGGGCCGGCAGGTGGCCGGCCTCCAGGATCTGCCGCACCACGGGCTTCCAGTCGCCGGGGCCGAAGACCTCCAGGAACCGCTGCTGCAGGTAGGCTTCCTGCAGGGTGCGGGTGATGCGTTTGGTTTCCTCCTCGGAGATATAGGCGCCGTGGATGCGGGTGGGCTCCGAGGCGCCGGGCGGAATAAAGAGCATGTCGCCCCGGCCCAGGAGCTTTTCGGCGCCCATCTCGTCCAGAATGGTGCGGGAGTCCACCTTGGAGGGCACCTTGAAGGCGATGCGCACCGGGAAATTGGCCTTGATGATGCCGGTGATGACATCCACCGAGGGCCGCTGGGTGGCCACCACCAGGTGGATGCCCACGGCCCGGGCCATCTGGGCCAGCCGGGCCAGGGGCTCTTCCACCTTCCGGCCTGTGGAAAGGATCAGGTCGGCGAACTCGTCAATGATGATCACCAGGTAGGGCACGGGCTTGTCGCCCCGGAGTTCCGCCGAACGGTTGTGGCTTTCAATGTCGCGGACCCCGTCCTGGGCGAAGTGCCGGTACCGGAGTTCCATCCAGCGCACCGCCTGGTTCAGGGCGGCCACGGCCTGTTCCCGGTCCTTGACCACCGGCACCAGAAGGTGGGGGATGCCCTCGTAGTACGAAAGTTCAATCCGCTTGGGGTCAATGAGCAGGAACCGTACCTCCCGGGG
>WGAB01000054.1 GCA_015489295.1 Caldifarciminota bacterium | reverse complement strand
GTTCCTGGATGTAGGTGGAATTCGGGTCCCACTCGTAGAGTTCCCCGGTGGGTGCCTTCAGGCTTTTCCAGCGATGGTCGCCCTCAAACACATTGCGGTAGCGCTCGCGGAACAGTTCGGGCTCCAGGGCCTGGGCCACGGCCTCCTGCAGTTCCTTCTGGCTGGGCCAGAGGTCGCGGAGATACACGGGCTCGCCGTTGGGATCGTAGGCCAGGGGTTCGGAGGTGAGATCGATGTCCACGCGGCCGGCGATGGCAAAAGCCACCACCAGAGGAGGGGAAGCCAGGTAGTTGGCCCGCACGAGGGGGTTCACCCGGCCCTCAAAGTTTCGGTTGCCGGAGAGCACCGAGGCCACCACGAGGTCGCGCTCCTGGATGGCCCGGGCCACGGGTTTGGGCAGCGGGCCGGAGTTGCCGATGCAGGTGGTACAGCCGTAGCCAGCCAGGTGGAACCGCAGGGCCTCCAGGTAGTCCAGAAGGCCCAGGTTCTCCAGGTACCGGGTGACCACCCCCGAGCCGGGCGCGAGAGAGGTTTTTACCCAGGGTTTCACCGTAAGGCCCCGTTCCACCGCCTTTTTGGCCACCAGCCCCGCGGCGATCATCACCGAGGGATTGGAGGTGTTGGTGCAGCTGGTAATGGCGGCGATCACCACGCTGCCGTCCTGGAGTACCACCTCCTCGTCTTCGTCCACCACCACGCGGGCACCGGTGGGCTGGCCCTCGGATTCCGGCCGGGCCGGGCTGGCGCCGCCCTCGCTTTCCCAGGCCCACAGGGGTTCCTCGTGGGCCGGAGCCGGGCGGTGATACTCGCGGTCCAGGTATTCCAGAAACCGGCTCTTGAGATTGGCCAGGGAGATGCGGTCCTGGGGGCGCCGCGGTCCAGCCACTGAGGGCTCCACGGTGGCAAGATCCAGTTCCACCACCTGGGTATACTGGGGCTCGGGCGCCTCGTCGGTGCGGAACAGCAACTGGGCCTTGGTATAGGCCTCCACCAGGGGCACCAGGTCTTCCCGGCCGGTCAGCGCCAGGAACCGCAGGGTTTCCTGGTCTACCGGGAAGAATCCCATGGTGGCGCCGTATTCCGGGGCCATGTTGGCCAGGGTGGCGCGGTCGGGCAGGCTGAGGCGCGACACACCGGGGCCGAAGTATTCCACGAACTTGCCCACCACGCCCACCTTCCGCAGCAGTTCGGTGACGGTGAGCACCAGGTCGGTGGCCGTGGCGCCCTCAGGCAATTCACCCACGAGGCGAACGCCCACCACTTCGGGCAACAGCATGTAGTAGGGCTGGCCCAGGAGCACCGCCTCGGCCTCAATGCCGCCCACGCCCCAGCCGAGCACACCCAGGCCGTTGATCATGGTGGTGTGGGAGTCGGTGCCCACGAGGGTGTCGGGAAAGGCCAGGGGCGGGCCGTCGTCCTGATTCCGGGTCATCACCACCCGGGCCAGGTACTCCAGGTTCACCTGGTGGATGATGCCGGTGCCCGGGGGAACCACGCGGAAATTGCGGAACGCCGACTGGGCCCACTTGAGGAGCTGGTACCGCTCGCTGTTGCGGCGGTATTCCAGGTCCACGTTCCGCTCAAAGGCGTAAATCGTGCCGAAGAAGTCGATCTGCACCGAGTGGTCAATGATGAGGTCGGCCGGGATCACCGGGTTGATCTTTTTGGGGTCGCCCCCGTACCGGGCCATGGCCGAGCGCATGGCCGCCAGGTCCACCACGGCCGGCACGCCCGTGAAATCCTGGAGCACCACCCGGGAAGGCAGGTAGGGGATTTCGGGCTGTTGTTCCAGTTCCGGGGTCCAGTGGGCGATGTGGAGCACATGGTCTTCGGTGACCAGGTAGCCGTCCAGGTGGCGCAGGGCGTTTTCGAGGAGCACGCGAATGGAGTAGGGCAGGGAGCGCAGGCAGGTGATGCCGGCGTCGTCCAGGATTTTCATGTCGTAAAAGGCATAGGTGCCCTGGGGCGTTTCCAGGGTCCGATAGGTTTCCGGCAACTTTTTGGGGGTGTACCTTGAAGCCATGCCGTTATTTTACGCCGATTTCAGCCCTGGAGGCGGATTTCGATGTGGGTGTGCCACTTGCGCAGACGGTTGGTGGCCTCGGTGCGGATCCGGGAGGCCGGAATCCCCCGGCGGACAAACCACTGCCGGAGGGTGCGGAGCCGCTTCCGGGTAAGCGTCTTGTAGGGGCCCTGGTACACCCGAATGGTAACCCGCTGCACCTTGGACGGCTGAATCCCCACGAGCAGTTGCTCCAGAAGCTTGGTGCCCCCGCCCGTGAGCCGGTCCGACCACTTGGCAAACAGGTCCAGGGTTTTGAAGGAAACGCTGACCCGGTGGCCGGTGTCGGCCGACGCCGAAAGGCCCTCCAGCAGCGAAGGTTCCCGGGGTTCGGGGGCCTGGGGAGCCGGTGTCGCCGTGGTATCACCCGGCAAAAGTCCCAAGAGGTGCGTGTGCTTTTCCAGGAGTTCCTGGTACCGGTGGTGCAGGGGTTGCCAGTACTCCAGGTACAGGTAGGCGTCCACGGCCAGCAAGCCGAAGAACAGGATGAAGCCCAGCCAGGCGAGCCACCGCATGGGAAAATGTTACGGCATGGGTTTTCGGGGGGTGCCGCCGATGAGCAGGATGAGGGCGCCGAGGAGGCTCGTGATCAGAGAGGCGCCGAAGAAGAGAAGCGACAGGGCCAGGGCGCGCTCGGCGCCCACCAGGTTGCCGAAGAAGGCCACGAAGCCGCCTTCCCGCAGGCCGAAGCCGCTGATGGTAACCGGAATCATGGCCAGCACATTGATGATGGCCACGAAGAACACGGTTTCCACGAGGGGCACCCGGCTGCCCAGGCCCAGGGCTGTGAACTTCACGGTGAGGCCGAAGCCCAGCAGGATCAGAAAGGAAAGGGCGTAGGCGTGGGCCAGGGCGCCGGGGAAGGTGCGGTACAGGTAGTACTGCTCGTAGAGCCGCAGCAGGCGGTTGCCCAGGGGGATCTGGGGCAGCCAGCGCGCCACGAAGGCGTACACATGGCGCTCCAGGGGCAGAACCGCCGCCAGGAGCACCCCGGCCGAGAACAAGGTGAGCCAGGTTTGATACGGCCGCACTTCGGCCACGCCCCACGGGAGGCCCACCAGGATCACGGTGGTGATGGCCAGGAACCCCACCATGCGGTCCACCACCACGCTGGCAAACACCGGCGCCCGGCGGTTCGTATAGGGCAGCACATACACGCCGCGCACCACATCGATGCCGCCGGAGGGCAGGTAGTTGCCCACGAAGAGCCCCACGAGATACCCCTTCAGGAGTGGCCAGAAGGGCAGGGGATCCAGGGGTTTCAGGAGCACGTACCAGCGCAGGGCCGAGGCGACCATGGTGCCCAGGAAGGCGAGCACGGCCAGGGCGTACCAGCCCACCTGCAGGTGCCGCAGGGCCTCCAGAAAGGCGTTGCGGTCGATGCGCTGGAACAGAAGGAACAAAAGGAAGAGGGTGACCAGCACCCTCCCCGCAGTGACCAAAGCGCGCTTCACGCCTTAATTTTAAGGGTTTGGGCTGGCGGCGGCCCCTGGACCGGAACCCGAGGGCCGTTGGATAATCCAGGTATGCAACGACCGCT
>WGAB01000053.1 GCA_015489295.1 Caldifarciminota bacterium | reverse complement strand
CCCCTGCACCCGCCACCGGAACCCCGGTCGAAAGCGGGAGGTGCCTGGGGCGCCCCGGCCCCAGAACGCCCCCTGAACCGTTACCCGGGCCCGTCGGACAGGGAACCGCAACACCCCGGCGTACACATAGGCCTGCAGGGGATCCAGGGGCACCCTGGCCGAGAAGTCGTCCCAGTTGGCAAAGGGAGCACGCTGCCGCTCCCGAAGGATTCGATCGGCCAGGTCGGGGGTCATGAAGGGCAGGGTTAACAGCGTGGATACATCGGCCGTATTGACATTGACCTCCGGGGCCTCGGCCACGATCTCGTCGAGCATGCGGGCGAGGTCGTCCCCCACCGGGCCTGGCCCCTGCAAAAGGACCCAAAGCAACCACCACCCACCTGCCATGGCCATCCCTCGACTGGGGTCGATTAGGGGGTTTTCAACTCCGGCATCAGGTAAAACATCAGCCCCACGAGGGTTTTGGCATCCTCGATCCGCCCTGTACGGATGCCCTCGAGGATCTCCTGCCGGTCCAAAAGCACAAGATTCAGGTCTTCATCCGGCTCCAGCCGCATGGGGCCGGGCACAAGGTCCCGGGCTTCAAACAGGTACATCCGTTCGGTGCCCAACCCGGGCACGGTAAAGAACTCTGCCAGTTTCCGGAGGGTTCCGGCGCGGTATCCGGTTTCCTCTTCCAGTTCTCGCAGGGCGGTTTCCCGGGGATCCTCGCCGGGTTCCAGGGTGCCGGCCGGCAGCTCCAGGATGCGCCGGTCCACCACGTACCGATACTGGTGCACGAACACCACCCGGCCGTCTTCAAGTACCGGCAGAATCGTGACCGCGTTTCGGAACTCCACCACCTCCCACCGGACCTCCCGGCGGTCCCGCCTCAGGTGATCCACCCGCAGGTTCACGCGTTTTCCCCGGTAGGGGTACTCTCGGCGCACGAGTTCCATCATGGGTTTCGCTCCTTTCGTATGGAGAAGGGTGTCAACGGTCCAGATGATACGCCGGGTTGCCATCGGAGGCTCAGGGATTCCTCATGGTGGTGTTGGGCTTGTCCGGCGCCGAAAAGCGGAACTTCGTTTCCTTGTTCCGGCCTATGCAGGCCCCAGAGGGGTCTCCCCAGGGTTCAGGCCTGTTGCGTGGCCCGGGAGCGTTCCAGGACCTGCTCAAAAATGCGGATCAGCCGACGCACCTGGTTCTCCCGGGAGAATTCCACCAGGGTTTCACCCCGGAACTGGAGCCCCCCGTTTCGGATTTTCTTCAAGGCTTCCACGATGCGCGGGGTTTCCGGGGGCACCACGATGCCCAGGTGGCGGCTTTCGATGAGCCGGGCGGCCTCGCTTTCCGGCGGAATGGTGGCCAGGATGGGCTTGCCGAGACCGGTGTACTCGTAGAGTTTGGCCGTGGCGCTCGCCTCGGCGGGCTGGGTGTACCACAGGATCTTGGCCGACTTCAAAAAGCCCAGGGCCATGCGGGCGCTCAGGTACCCATGGTAGAACACCCGTTCGCCGTCCACCTCCTTCAGGATGGAACCCGGCACCACGCCGGCCAGGTGCAGCGTGAACCCGGGCACCTGCTTCAGGGCCCGGATGAAGGCCAGGGTGGACGCCTCCTTCAGGGAGAGCGAGCCGGTGTAGGCAATGGGGATCTCGCCCTTGAGGGTGAATTCCGGCAGATCGGCCAGTTCCTCGGGGTCGTAGCCCGAGGGCAGGTACTCGCCGAAGCCCAGGTCCTCCACGATGTCCTGGTACACGGCGATCACCGCATCGGCCTGGCGGGCGATCCACCGCCGGAGCCGGGCGTACAGGGGCTTCAGCACCGGGTTGGCCGGCACGATGCCGGTGGGCCAGAAGTCGCGGAAGTCCACCACTAAGGGCACCCGGTAGTGGCGGCGGAGCAGGAGACCAATGAGGTGGGCGCTGAAGGGTGGGGAGGTGGACAGGATGATGTCCGGCCGGAACCCCTTTTCCTCCAGTTTTCGGCCCAACCAGTAAGCGAAGGGAACCCAGAGCACCTTGGCATCCGGAAACAGCAGGGTGTTGAACACGCTGCGGGAGAAGCCTTCGGTGAAGGGCGAGGCCTTGATCTGACGTTTTCCCAGCCAGTAGGCGATGCGGGCCACATCCAGGCTCTCCGCCCGGAACACCGGAATGCCCTCCAGGTCCTCCAGCAGGGTGGGATCAAAGGCGTAATAGGCGATGGGCTTGACCCCCAGGAGCACGGGTTCCCAGCCCAGGCGTTTCAGGTACTTGGCGAACTTGGTGGGGCGTTTCACCCCGCCCCGCCCCAGCGGGGGCAGGTAATAGGAAACGATCAGGACCCGTTTACCCGAATCCGCGGTTGACAAGTGCGACCCCTTAGCCCTTTTCCTTGGATACCAGCTGCTTCAAAAACTCCGAAACCTCCTTCACACACTCCTCCTGCTGGGGATCCTCCACCTCCCAAATCTTGGTGCCCCAGAAGGAGAGGTCCCCGGGCGGCAGGGTCTCCTCGGCCAGGAGAAATAGGTAATGGCTGTCCTGTTCCACATCCCGCACACACTTTCCCAGCCAGAAGGCGAAGGGAGGCTCCAGCCGCTCCGAGGTAAAAATGCGAATGACATTGCCCTTTTTGGTGAGCACCACCTTCATGCTGCCTCCTCGGGTTTGAGGCGGAAACTGTGCTCTTCGGTGGGAAACCGGCCCTGTTCCACATCGGCCTTGAAGGCCTGAAGCGCCCTGCGGACCTCCTGGGCCAGGTGGGCATAGCGTTTGACAAACCGGGGCTTGAACTCTTCAAACAGGCCCAGGAGGTCGTGGAGGACCAGCACCTGGCCGTCGGTGTACGGGCCCGCGCCGATGCCAATGGTGGGGATCTCCAGCATCTCGGTGATCTCGCGGGCGAGTTCCAGGGGTACGCTCTCCAGCACCAACGAAAAGGCGCCGGCCTCCTGCAGGGCCAGGGCCTCCTCCTTGAGCCGTTTTTGGGCTTCGCGGGTGCGGCCCTGCACCCGGAACCCGCCGAAGCGGTGCACCTTCTGGGGGGTGAGGCCGATATGGGCCATCACCGGAATTCCCACTTCCACCAGGCGGCGCACCGTGTCCACCACCTCCAGGCCGCCCTCCACCTTGACGGCGTGGGCCCCGGTTTCCTTGAGCACGCGGCCGCAGTTCCGCACGGCCTCAGCCACCGACACCTGATAGGTGAGGAAGGGCATGTCGGCCACCACCAGGGCCCGGCGCACGCCCCGCCGCACCATGGCGGTGTGGTACAGGGTTTGCTCCAGGGTCACATGCAGGGTGGTTTCCCGGCCCTCCACCACCATGCCCAGAGAATCGCCCACGAGCAGCACATGGATGCCGGCTTCGTCGGCCAGGCGGGCGAACAGGTAGTCGTAGGCGGTGACCATCACGATCTTCTGGCCCCGCCGTTTCATGGCCACCAGTTCCGGGACCGTGATGGGCCTGGCCTCGGCGGATCCCCGGGCGCTCATGGTGCTTAGAACGGCGTGAAGTCGGTTTTGGGGGTGAGCCGGGCGGCAAAGGCCGCGAGCAGTTTGGCGATGTTTTCCAGGTCCTTTTCGTGCACCAGTTCTACCGGCGAGTGCATGTAGCGGTTGGGGATGGACACGAGACCCGTAGCCACGCCGGCTCGGGTGAGCTGGATCACATTGGCGTCGGTGCCGGTGCCGTAGGGGATGCCCTCCACCTGATACGGAATCCTGGCCTTGCGGGCGATCTCCACCAGGAGGTCAAACACCCGGGGGTTGATGTTGGGCCCGCGGGCGATCACCGGGCCGCCGCCGAGTTTGATCTCGCCGATCTTGCGCTTGTCCACGCCAGGGTAGTCGGTGGAAAAGGTCACGTCCACGGCGATGCCCACATCCGGGTTGATGCCGAAGGCGCTGGTACGGGCGCCCCGCAGGCCGATCTCCTCCTGCACGGTGGCGACAGCATACACCGCCGCCTGCAGTTTCTTCTGCTTGGCCAGGCGCAACGCCTCGGCCACCACGAAGGCGCCCACGCGGTCGTCAAAGCCCCGGCCCACCAGGATGCCGTTGCCCAGGTCCTCCATGCCCAGGGCCACCACCGCCGGGGCCCCGATGTCCACCCGCTTCAGGGCATCGTCCTTGTCCTTGGCACCGATGTCGATCCAGAGGTCGTGGAGTTTGGGAACCTGTTCCCGTTCCTTGGGTTCCAGGAGATGGATCGGCTTTTTGCCCACCACCCCCAGAATCCGTTCGCCGTTCTTGCCCTGCACCCAAACGCGTTGCCCCTGGAGGATCTGGGCGTCCCAGCCGCCGATGGGGCCGAAGTACAGGTATCCGTTTTCGTCCACATGCCGCACCATGAGGCCGATTTCGTCAATGTGACCGGCCAGCATGAGCACCGGTTTGCCGCCGGGGTTGACCACGGCGATGGTGTTGCCGTGCACATCCACGCGCACCTCATCGGCGAAGGTCTGAACATAGTCGCGCCACACCCGGCTGGCCTCGCCCTCAAAGCCGGAGGGGCTCATGGTGTCGATGAGGTCCTTGAGAAACTGCTTGCTGCGGGCACGCATTCCCCTTTGCCTCCTTATGGTTTCGCGCGATCCAAACGCTTCTCAGTCTTCCAGCAAGACCTGGATCCCGGGCAGGGTTTTGCCGGCCAGGAACTCCAGGGTGGCGCCCCCGCCGGTGGACACATGGGTGATCTCCTCGTCCTTCACGCCGGCGGCGTGGAGGGCGCGCACCGTGTCGCCGCCGCCGGTGATGGTCTGGGTGCCCTTCCGCGTGATGTCGCGGAGTTTCCGGGCGATCTCCAGGGTGCCGTTCTCAAAGCCTGGCACCTCAAACACGCCCATGGGGCCGTTCCAGAACACGGTCCGGTTGCCTTCCAGCAGTTCCAGGAACCGGGCCACGGTCTTGGGGCCGATGTCCAGGCCCATTTTGCCCTCGGGAATATCGCCTTCCACGATCTCCACGGGCACCCCTTCCCGGAGTTCCTCGGCCACCAGGTGGTCTTCGGGCAAAAAGATCCGGTCGCCGAAGTCGGCCAGGAACCGCTGCACGGCCTCCAGGGAGGCCTCATCCAGGAGGGACTTGCCGATGTTCACCCCCCGGGCCTTCAGGAAGGTGTAGGCCATGCCCCCGCCGATGAGGCACCGGTCGGCCTTGGGCAGCAGGTTTTCGAGGACGCCGATCTTGTCGGCCACCTTGGCACCGCCCAACACCACCGTAAACGGCCGTTCCGGATGGTCGCGCACCTGGGTGAGGTACCGCACCTCTCGCTCCATCAAGAAGCCAGCCGCCCGCACCGGAATCCACTGGGCCACGCCGTAGGTGGAGGCATGGGCCCGGTGGGCCGTGCCGAAGGCGTCGTTGACATACACCTCGCCCAGGGCCGCCAGCTGCCGGGCGAACTCGGGGTCGTTCTTGGTCTCACCCGGATAGAACCGGGTGTTTTCCAGGAGGAACAGGTCGCCGGGTCGGACGTCGGCCAGGCGGGCCGGGGCCTCTTCCAGGGAGGGCAGGAAGGTCACCGGCCGGTTCAGCAGCCGGCCCAGGTGCTCGGCCACGGGCCGGAGCGAGAGTTCAGGCACCACCTTGCCCTTGGGCCGCCCCAGGTGGCTCATCAGCACGGGGATGGCCCCCTTGTCCAGCAGGTACTGGAGGGTGGGCAGGGTGGCCCGGATCCGGGTGTCATCGCGAACCTTTCCCCCCTCCAGGGGCACATTGAAGTCCACCCGGACCAGCACCCGTTTCCCCTGGAGGGCTTCCGCCGGAAGATCCCTCAGGGTGCGGAGTTTCATAGCCCCCTCTCCACGATGTACTCGGCCAGGTCCACCACCCGGGTGGCATAGGCCCACTCGTTGTCGTACCAGCCGAAGACCTTCACGAGGGTGCCGCCCACCACCTGGGTGAGGGGCGCATCAAACACCACCGAGTGCTCGTTTCCGATGATGTCCGAGGACACGACCTCGTCGTCGTTGTACTCCAGGATGCCCGAGAGTTCGCCGGCCGCAGCCTGCCGGAACAGGTCCTTGACCTCCTCCACGGTGGTCTCCCGGGAAACCACGGCGGCGAAGTCCACGAGCGAGGCATCCGGGGTGGGCACGCGGAGGGCGAGGGCCGAGAGTTTGCCCTTGAGTTCCGGGAAAATCTGGGTGATGGCCTTGGCCGCACCGGTGGAGGTGGGGATGATGGAGAGCGCCGCGGCCCGGGCCCGCCGCAGGTCGCGGTGCGGGGCGTCCAGGAGCCGCTGGTCGTTGGTGTAGGAGTGCACCGTGGTCATGACGCCGTACTCAATGCCCAGGTGCTGGTGCAGCACCTTCACGAGCGGCGCGAAGGCGTTGGTGGTACACGAGGCGTTGGAAATCACATGGTGGTTCTTGGGGTCATAGGCGTCCTGGTTCACCCCCATCACCACGGTGACATCCGGAGGCTCGCCCTTGCCCGGCGCGGTGATGATGACCTTCTTGACGGTATCCCGGAGGTGCAGGGCCGCCTTGTCGCGGGAACGGAACACGCCCGAGGCCTCGATCACGATGTCCACACCGTACTCGCCCCAGGGAATCTGCGAGGGGTCCTTGATGGCGAAGGCCCGGATCCGGTGCCCGTCGATCACGATGTGGTCGTCTTCCACGGTGACCTCGCCGTCGTAGGGGCCGAACACGGAGTCGTACTTAAAGAGATGAGCCAGGGTTTTGGCGTCGGTGATGTCGTTGACGGCCACGAACTCCAGGTCGTCGCGTTCCAGGCCGATCTTGAGCACATGCCTGCCAATGCGGCCGAAGCCGTTGATGCCGATTTTCACGGGCATGAAAAATCCTCCTGTTTGAAGGGGTTACACCTCACCCTGGATCTCTTCCTCCGGGGGAAGTTCCTCTTCCCGCCGTTTCAGCTCTTGCCGTTTCTTTTCCAGGGCTTCGCGGGTTTTGTCCACCACCTCCCGCACCTTTTCACGGGTTTCGGTGCCGGTGGCCGGGGTCAGGAAAACGGCCAGAGCGGCGCCGAACAAACTGCCCAGCACGAAGGCCGTGAGGGCCCAGCCCAGGCTTCCGGAATCCCTGTTTTCTGCCATGGGCCACCTCCTTGGCTTTGTGATAAGGTTACATGCCTTCCCGGATGGGGTCAAGAAACGGCTGCCGCCCCGGCCATGGCCGGGGCGGCAGCCGTTCTCAAAAAGGGATTTCCCCTCAGGGTCCTTCCACAGCCACCGGCCTGGGGATCCTGAGGCCTTCGGATCCGTTACAACCGAAACATCAGCCAGAGGTTAAAAGTGTTGAAAAAGGCCGAGAGGCCCTCCAGGCTCACCTCGGGTCCCCGGGTGGTGCCTTCCGCGCGCTGTCCATCAGCGTCTTTATAGGAGTCATGGTACCAGGTGTACCCCGCATTCAGAGTGAAGAGGCCTGCCGTGGCCTGCAGGTACACCCGCCCCTGCCAGAACGGCGGCACCACATCCAGCCGGATCCGGGGACCAAGCAACAGGTTCAGATTCCGCTCCTCCTGCAGGGTTTCTTTCCACCATCCCCCGCTGTCGGCCGTGGAAATACTGAATTCACATGCGTAATCTCCCCGGAGGGAGACATCCCATCCCCACCAGGGCACCAGATGCCAGCGGCCCACGGCGAAAGCCGGGCGCCTGTGCCAGCGGAGAATTCCAATCCCTATTCCCGCGGTGTGCGAGCGTTTTTGAATTTTCTCCTGGTTCTCCAGCCAACCGAACTCAACAACACCTGATAAGGTCCTCCACTGTCCGACCAGCGAGAAATCCAGGCGCAGC
Organism: Caldifarciminota bacterium; assembly: GCA_015489295.1. The sequence continues at coordinate 1,145 of WGAB01000053.1, read as the reverse complement.
TCCCAGGCCACCGGACCCTTCCCCAGCTGCACCTTGTAGGTGGTCGGCAGATCCACGAGCGAAGTCATCCGGACGCCGACGGTTTTCCCCTGGAACGAAAGGAAGGAAACCAGGGCCAACACATAGGAAAGCATGAACCTCACCTCCTTTGTTGTCCCCATGTTAAGGGGCCGTCCTGCGGAGTTCAAGGAACCACGAGAAGAGAACGCAGGAGCCTTCAAACTCCGGGTGAGGAGAACCGGCCTTGCAAAGCCCGCGGCCAGGCCGTACCCTGTGCGGCCGAAGGAGGACGGCATGAAAACCATCCTTTCAGGTATGCGCCCCAGCGGCAAACTCCACATCGGGCACCTCTTCGGCGTGCTGGAGAACTGGCGGAAACTCCAGGACTCGTACCGGTGCTACTTTGAGGTGGCGGACTGGCACGCCATGACCACCGAGTACCGGAACCCCCGGGCCATCCGGCAGAACACCCTGGAGATGGTCAAGGACTGGCTGGCGGCCGGCATCGACCCCGAACGCGCCGTGATCTTTGTCCAGTCAAGGGTCCCCGAGCACACCGAACTCCACATCGTGTTCTCCATGCTGGTGTCCCTGTCCCGCCTCCTCCGGAACCCCACCTTCAAGGAGTATGTGGGGGAACTCAAGGCCAAGGAACTCAAAACCTCGGGCCGGCAGGTGCTGGACCGGCTGGTGGAGCAAACCCTGGACCGCATCCTGGAGGTGCTGCAACAGGAGCAGCAGAGCCATCTCTCCGCCGAGGAGTACCGGAGCCTGCTCCGGGCCCGGCTCAAGGAAACCGTGGCCGAGGGGTTGAACCGCCTGTTCCACACCACCGAGGGCGAGGAACTGTCCTACGGCCATCTGGTGAACTACGGGTTCCTGGGGTATCCCGTGCTCCAGGCGGCCGACATTCTGCTGTACAAGGGCGAGGTGGTGCCGGTGGGCGAGGACCAGGTGCCCCATATTGAGCTCACCCGGGAAATCGCCCGGCGGTTCAACGAGTACTATGCGCCGATCTTTCCGGTGCCCGAGCCCCTGCTCACCCGGTTCCCCCGGGTGCCGGGCACCGACGGCAAACGCATGTCCAAGTCGCGGGGCAACACGATCCTGATCTCCGAGAAGCCCGAGGACCTGGCCCAGAAGGT
>WGAB01000052.1 GCA_015489295.1 Caldifarciminota bacterium | reverse complement strand
CCACAAACAGGCCCGAGGTATCTTCGTACACCTGGATGTAGGCCTTATCTTCCTGCAGTCGGATCACCTCGCCGATGAGGCCGAGTTTTCCCACCTTCACGATCTCGTTCATCCGGGCGCCCCGCATGTTTTCGGCCACCACGAGAACGCCCGAAATGCGTGCAATCCTGGCCTGTTCGCTCATCCGAAGTCACTCCTCCAGTTTCTTGAACCTGTCCTCCAGTTTCTTCAGCACCGAGGGCAGGGTGGTGTATTCCATTTCCTTTTCGCCGAGGCGGTGGGGCTCAAAGGGGCCCATCGCCCGCAGGTAGTCGCTCACGAAGTTGGCGTGCTCCCGCGCCCGGTCAAAGGCCGGGTCGTCGAAGAGATCCCGCGGCCCCACCAGCCGGCCGTCGGCCAGCTGGAACCCGGCGGCGATCACCCGGGGCGGGCCGTCAAACCGGGAGGTGTTGGAATAGTGGAAGGGCACGGGCATCAGGGGCCCGAAGTGGGAACCCCGCATGAAGCCCGGCACGATGGGCGGCCGGGTAAAGGCCTCCAGCACCTCGCCCACCGCCGGAAAACCGCTCTGGGCCCGCACGATGAGCACCGGATCGTCCTTGCCCACATACTTGCCGGCGATCAGGGAGAGCTTGGTGGTGGACGACACGGCCGCGATGTCGCCGCTCTTCTTGTACACCGCCTTCACGATGTAGTGTTCCACGGAGCCGATGAGGGCCAGGAGGTCGTAGGTTTCCTCGGGGGTGTTCAGGAGCACCACCCTGTTCTCAAACACATCCAGCACCTCAAAGCGGAAGCCGTCGTGCATCTTGGGGTCGATCACGAGCCCGGCGGTATTGAAGGGGTCGGCGAAGATGCGGTACAGGATCAGGTTCCAGGCCCCGGGCGAGGTTTTGTCGGCCATGAAGATGATCACGGGCTCGGAGGGGCGCTCCTCGATTTCCATCTCGGCGACCCCCGGCCCCATGCCCTTGACATTGCCGGAAAAGGAATCGCTCAGGAGGTCCTGGCCGGCGCCATAGAGCTTCAGGCGTTTGGCCTCTTCGGTGCACGCCAGGAAGGTGTTCCAGGCGAGTTCGTGGATCTCCTGGCTGTTCTCGCCCCGGGTGTGGGTCATGATGAGCTGGAGGTCGTCCCCCACCCGGGTCACGAAGTAGTCAATGAGAAGGCCCTGGCTCTGGGCCTCCCGGAGTTTCTCGTTGGCCACCTCCTCCAGCTTGGGGTGCATCCCGGAGTGCCCCACATACCCACCGATATCGGCTTTGATGACCGACAGCGTGACCTTCATGCTGTAACCTCCCGTTTGGTACCCAATGTTTCTTCCTTCCCCTGGTTTTCCAGGGCCCGGATCTCCTCAAAGAGGGGTTCCAGGGCCCGACGGACCTCCCGGGCGGTGGGATGTCCCTTGCGTTTGGGCAGGGTAAACATGGAAACGCCGTAGTCCTCCACCCGGGTGATCACGATTTCTCCAACAGGCCCAAGGAGTTGGAGGGCCTTATTGTATAGGCCCGGCTGCTCCGGTCCCACCAGGCACACGAGCACCGCATAGGGGGTTTCCCGAACCATCACTGTGGGGATCCGGCGGCGCTGGTACCGCACCAGGGTGCGCTGGGCGGTGCGGATCTCCTCCAGGATGTGGGAAACCGGTGCCTGCAGCCGGTGAAAATCCTCCATGCTGAAGAAGTACTCGCGGATGAACCGGGTGTCCGATTCCCGGCCCACCTTCAATTGGGCTTCCACCTGTTCCAGTTTGGCCCGGTCCAGTTTGCGCATGCCCTCGTCGAAGTCGCGGAACTCGGGCAGGATCCGCTTGAGGGCTGCCTTGACCGCCGAATAGATGTCCTCCTCGGTGCTGAACTTACCCAGATGGGCCCGGAGGGTGAGGATCTTGACCGCACAGCCCCGGCTCTGGTTCGCCGGCTTTTCCGAAACCAGGGCGATGCCCTCAATGCGGCTCAGCAGGTTGCCCACGGTGTCCAGCACCCCGACCTCGCCCTCCTCCAGGGGTTTGACGATGGCCAGTTTGAACTCGGCCTCGGAATCGGTCACCTGGCCGGGCAGGAAGTACACCTGGGGGATGCCGCTGCGCAGGGCCTCCTGGATGAGGGAGGGGATCACCACCCGGCCCAGGAGCTCGATGCCGTAGCGAATGTTGACCTTCTCGCGGCGCCGGGGCTTGCGCAACTGGTGCAGCAGGTACTGCTCAAACCGGCCCAGGTCCTTCTCCGGCAGCGGACGGCCCAGGTGGTCGGTGAACTCCACGCGCACCACGGTGATGCCGTCCCGCGAGATGAACTGCTTGTCGTAATCCCGGTGGAAATGGGGCAGGTACCCCCGGATGGCATCCAGCACATCGTCCAGGGACAGGTGGGTGTCCATGCCGGCCACGGTCACGCCGGTGAGCCAGCCGCCGGCGGTCCAGAGGTTTTCGGCCTTGACCAGCACGCCACGGCCCTGGCTCCGCAGCACGTTCTGGAAGTAGAAGTTCGTGAGGATCTGTTTGGCCAGGTCCTCGGGCTTGCGTTCCTCCAGGTAGGCGATGGTGCGGGCCGTGATGAACTTCACGGCCTCGCCCTCCTCGGAGATGAGGTCCTGCAGGGTGGCGTCATCCAGGGTGTATTCCGGCGAGCCCCGCTTTTGCCACCGCAGGAACACGCGGATGATGCGGTCGAAGATCTCCAGTTTGCTGGCGGCGATGCCCAGCATGCGGCGGATGGCGCCGCCGCCCCGGCCCACCGTCTGGAACACCCGCCGGAACCGCCGGAGTTCCCGCTTCAGGGTTTTTCGGTCCTCCTCGGTGGCCAGCGGGATCTCCAGGTGTACCACGCCCACGCCGTTGAGCACGGTGCCCACCACGGTGGCGATGTTGTAGCCCCGGCGGTGGAACCAGCCGGTGATGACATCCAGGAGGCCGGCCCAGTCCGGGGCCAGCACCACGAGTTTGAGGGTGTCGGGCAGGGTTCTGGGGTACCAGGCGTGGACCTGGATCAGCTCGGCCGGCGCTGCCTCGGGCCGGGCCCGCGTGCGGGCCGGAGGCTCCTGAAGCCGGTCCCGGGCCGCTTTAACCAGGGGGTACCGCTTTTCGATCCAGCGAAGTTCTGCTTTCGGGATCGCGGGGGGAAAGCCGAGATGCTCGACGCCCCCGGACCTTTCAGAGACCGGAGTTTCGTCCCGGTGTGCCGACATCCGCCAAATCTTACGGGGTCCCCCCAAAGGGGTCAACCGCCCGCAATCCTTCGGCAAAACGTGGTCGGCTTCCCGGGAACCGGCAACAGATTTCGGGTCCCGGGGAACATCTCTTGCAACGATGCAGCCCGCCGCCGTGCCGTTGACACCCCCCGGCCTTGCGGTTATCCTAAGCCCCGTACCTTCTCGAGGAGGCATCCATGGCTGAAGAATTGGTCACCAAAGAGTATCGCAATGTCCGGTACATTTCCGGTCCCCTTCTGATCGTGGAAAAGGCCCGGGAACTCTCCTACGGCGCCATGGTGGAGATCATCCTGGGCGACGGCACCCGCCGCTCCGGCCAGGTGCTGGAGGTTACCACCGACTACGCCGTGATCCAGGTGCTGGAAGGAACCCTGGGCATTGATGTAGCCAACACCCGGATTCGCCTGGTGGAGGATGTGGCCCGGTTCGGCGTGGCCCGCGATATGGTGGGCCGCATCTTCAACGGCCGCGGGGAGCCCATTGACGGGTTGCCGCCCATCATCCCGGAAAAACGGATCCCCATCATCGGCGTGCCCATGAACCCCGTGGCCCGCGACAAGCCCTCCGACTTCATCCAGACCGGCATTTCGGCCATTGACGGCTTCAACACCCTGGTGCGGGGCCAGAAGCTGCCCATCTTCTCCGGCGCCGGCCTGCCCGCCAACGAGATCGCCGCCATGATCATCAAGAACGCCCAGGTACGCGGCGAGGGCGAAGAGTTCCTGGTGGTGTTCGGCGCCATCGGCCTGACCCAGCGCGAATACTCCTACTTCCTGCGAGAGTTTGAGGAAACCGGCGCCCTGTCCAAACTCGTGGCCTTTATCAACCTGGCCGACGACCCCACCATCGAACGGATCCTCACGCCCCGGTTCGCCCTGACCGTGGCCGAGTACTTCGCCTTTGAACTGGACTACCATGTGCTGGTGATCCTGGGCGACATGACCAACTACTGCGAGGCGCTGCGCGAGATCGGCGCCGCGCGCGAAGAGGTGCCGGGCCGCCGCGGCTATCCGGGCTACATGTACACCGACCTCGCCACCATCTACGAACGCGCCGGACGGATCCGGGGCCGCAAGGGCTCGGTGACCCAGATCCCCATCCTCACCATGCCCGACGACGACATCACCCACCCCATCCCCGACCTCACCGGGTACATCACCGAGGGCCAGATCGTGCTGTCCCGGGAACTGCACCGCGTGGGCGTGTTCCCGCCCATCGATGTGCTTCTCTCGCTCTCGCGGCTCATGAACCTGGGGATCGGCAAGGACAAGACCCGCGAAGACCACCGGGAACTCGCGAACCAGCTGTACGCGGCCTACGCCCGGGGCAAGGACATGCGCCGGCTGGTCGCCATCGTGGGCGAAGACGCGCTTTCCGACATGGACAAGAAGTACCTCCAGTTCGCCGACCTGTTTGAAAAGAAGATGATCGGCCAGGGCGAACAGCCCCGCAACATTGAGGAAACTTTACAACTGGGCTGGGAACTCCTCACGCTGTTCCCCAAGTCCGAACTCTCGCGGATCCGCCGCGAGTACATTGAGAAGTACTGGCCAGGCGACGACGCCTACAAGGCCCATCTGGAGGCGTAACCCATTTTCTTTTGGCCGGTTTTTCGTAGAGCACCGAAAACGGGTGGGTTCCCCGCGGGCCCACCCGTTTTTTTGTGAAAAATCCCGCAAAGGAGGTTGTATGCGGTACATTGCAGGAACCCTGCTGCTGGTCTTGGGGCTCCACGCAGCCCAGCTGGACCCGCGGCTCGCCCAGAAATGGGCCACGATGGCCGACGATCAGGTGATCGGGGTCATCGTGCATATGGCTCAAAAGGCGGATCTGAGCAGCATCCCGGCCGAGAATCGGCGGGCCCGGCTGCACTATCTGCAGAACTTCGCCCGTACCACCCAGGCCGATCTGCTGGCGACCCTGCGCGCCGAAAAGGGCATTGAGGAACTGCGGCCCTTCTGGATCATCAACGGCCTGTACCTGAAGGCGCAGAAACGGGTCATTGACCACATCCTCGAGCGCTCCGATGTCGCCTATGTGGAAAAGATGGACACGGTGTGGCTGGTGGACGCCCGCCGGCCCAATCCGGCCAAGGAGGCCCTGAAGAAACAGGTCGACCGGCGTCGGATGCAGGCCCGGCTCCAGGCCCACGCCCTGGCCGATGCGGCCCAGGCCTCCCCAAAGAACCGCAACTTCAACTGGAACATCACCATCATTGAGGCCGACCGCGTGTGGACCGAACTCGGCATCATGGGCGAAGGCGTGGTGGTGGGCAACCTGGATACCGGTGTGGACATCACCCATCCCGTGCTCCAGGGTAAGTTCCTGGGCTACTGGTACGACGGCGTCAACGGCCAGCCGAACCCCTACGACGACCACGGCCACGGCACCCACACCATGGGCACCATCGTGGGCGGCGACGGCCCGGGCAACGCCATCCCCGACAACCACGATGTGGGTGTGGCCCCCGGCGCCATGTTCGTGGCGGCAAAGGGCTTCTCGTCGGGCGGCTTCGGCGAAGACCCCTGGATCCTGGGGTGCTACGAGTTCTTTGCCAGTTTGATTGATTCCGGTGTGGACATCCGCGTGGTGTCTAACTCCTGGGGTTCTACCGACGAAACCGATCTTACCTTCTGGGACGCCACCTGGAACTGGCGGCAGCTGGGCATCATTCCGGTGTTTGCCAGCGGCAACAGTGGCCCCGGCGCCGGCACCGCCGGCACCCCGGGCAACTTCCCCATCGTCATCGGCGTGGGTGCCACGGATTCTTACGACAACATCGCCAATTTCTCGTCCCGCGGCCCGGCCCCGAACCAGAGCCCCTGGAACGATCCCCAGTACTGGCCCCGGGACGACTGGAACCTGATCAAGCCCAACATCTCGGCTCCGGGCGAGGGCGTCACCTCCTCCGTGCCGGGCGGCGGCTTTGAAACCTGGGACGGCACCTCCATGGCCACCCCCCATGTGGCCGGTGTCATCGCCCTCATGCTCTCCATGAACCCCGCCCTGGACTTTGAAACCGTGTACGACATCCTGCTGAACTCCGCCGACCAGCCTCCTCAGGGTGCGCCCTATCCCAACAACGACTACGGCTGGGGCCGGGTGAACGCCTACCAGGCCCTGCTGAACACCCCGAACCTGGATGCCCCCTTCGTGCGCATCGTGGGCATGGCCTTTGACGATGCCTCCGGCAACCAGAACGGCCAGCCCGATCCCGGCGAAACCGTGAGCCTCCGGCTCACCCTCCGGAACCT
>WGAB01000051.1 GCA_015489295.1 Caldifarciminota bacterium | reverse complement strand
TTGCCCGGATTCACTGGGCTTAAAGGGGGTGTAGGCGGCCCGGTAAGTCGGGTGTGTAATCCACTGGCTCAACCGGTGGGCTGCATCCGATACTGCCGGGCTCGAGGACGGCAGAGGAGAGCGGAACTCCCGGTGTAGCGGTGAAATGCACAGATATCGGGGGGAACGCCAGTGGGGAAGCCGGCTCTCTGGGCCGTTCCTGACGCTGAGGCCCGAAAGCCAGGGGAGCGAAGGGGATTAGATACCCCCGTAGTCCTGGCCGTAAACGATGTCCACTAGGTGTGGGTCCCACTTCGGTGGGATCCGTGCCGTAGGGAAACCGTTAAGTGGACCGCCTGGGGAGTACGCTCGCAAGGGTGAAACTCAAAGGAATTGACGGGGGCCCGCACAAGCGGTGGAGCGCGTGGTTCAATTCGATGCTAACCGAAGAACCTTACCTGGGCTTGACATGCCGGTGGTACCCCGCCCGAAAGGGTGGGGGACCCTTCGGGGAGCCGGCACAGGTGCTGCACGGCCGTCGTCAGCTCGTGCCGTGAGGTGTTGGGTTAAGTCCCGCAACGAGCGCAACCCCTGCCCTTAGTTGCTACAGCGGCTACGTGCCGGCTGGGCACTCTAAGGGGACTGCCGGCGATGAGCCGGAGGAAGGTGGGGACGACGTCAGGTCCGTGTGGCCTTTATGCCCAGGGCTACACACGCGCTACAATGGGCGGTACAGAGGGTTGCGACCCCGCGAGGGGGAGCCAATCCCTAAAACCGCCCCCAGTTCGGATCGCAGGCTGCAACTCGCCTGCGTGAAGGCGGAATCGCTAGTAATCGCCCATCAGCAATGGGGCGGTGAATACGTTCCCGGGCCTTGTACACACCGCCCGTCACGCCATGGGAGCCGGGGGCACCCGAAGACGGCCCGCCCAACCCCGCAAGGGGAGGGAGGTCGTTGAGGGTGAACTCGGTGACTGGGGCGAAGTCGTAACAAGGTAGCCGTACGGGAACGTGCGGCTGAATCACCTCCTTTCTACGGAGAAAACTCCCCACCTCACCCGGAAACATCCCACCTTTCTTTTTTCACACCCCGGCATCCGCCGGGGCTTTTTCGTTTTTGGGGCTGTAAACTTTCCTCCATGGCCAATGTGTACCGCATCCCCGGGAAGAATGTCCTGGGTCTTAGAAATAAAATCCTTCGCTCCCGGGTGTTGCCATCCCTTACGATTTTGTTCATCCTTGAAGCGGTCGTCGGCTTTATCTCAGGCTTTCTTTTCGCATTAAAACCCTTTTCACCGCCCTTTTACGCCTTTTTGAAAAAGTACTGGCTGTTTGTAGAGTTTTCCCTTGGGATCAGTTTTGGTGGGCTGTATTGGTGGCATAAATCAATCCTTCGAGACTTAGAATCCGTCTACTCAGGGCGGAAGGGTGAAGAGGAGGTCGCCCGGCTCCTGGCCGAATTGCCCCCGGATACCTATGTAATCCACGACCTCTGGATTCCCGATGTGGGGCAAATTGACCATGTCGTGCTCTCTCCCCGGGGCATCTTCGTGGTTGAAACCAAGAACCATCGGGGGCACGTGACCTATGACAACGGCCGGTTGCTTCTGAATGGAAAACCCCTGCGGAAAAATCCGCTGGACCAGGTGAAGGCGACGAGCGCAGCCCTTTCTCACCTGATCCACCGGGAAATCGGCATCCGGGAATTCGTAAAACCCGTGCTCTGCTTCAACAGAGCCTTTGTGGAGGTCCAGGGATACACGCAGAATGTGTGGGTTACTTCCGGAAAGGGGTTGGTCCCCTATCTGCTGTCCTTTCCCGAGAGGCTTCCCCAGAGTGCCTTGACCAAGATTTTGTCGTTGCTTTTGAGATGGGACCAGCCGGAGAAAAACCCATGAAACTGCCGCCGATTCCACAGTTTAACCGTGAACTGTCCCTCGTCCTGCCCTTGGTGCGGCAGGCCGGTGAAATCGCCCTGCGGTACAGCCAGGGGCCGCTCCAGGTGGCCTATAAGGGCAAAAACGACCCCGTGACCCAGGCCGACCGTGAGATCAACCACCTCCTCGTGACTGGCCTCCGCCAGGCCTTCCCCGACGACGCCATCCTCGCCGAGGAATCTGCCGACCACCCCGAAGCCCGGCTCGGCAACCCCCGGCTCTGGTGCGTGGACCCCCTGGACGGCACCCGCGAATTCACCGAACGCCTTCCCCAGTGGTGCATCATGGTGGGCCTGGCGGTGCACGAAAGGGCCACCCTGGGCGTGGTCTATGCCCCGGCCAAACCCCTGCTCATGGTGGGCGTGGCCTCTGCCGGTGCCTGGCAATGGACCGAGGACGGCTGGCAGCGCCTCCAGGTGTCCCGGGTCCAGGATCCGGCCGAGGCCACAGTGGTGGTCAGCCGGAGCCACCGCAGCCCCAAAACCGATGCCCTGCTCCAGGCCGTGGGCATCCGCCGGGAGATCCGCCACGGCAGCGTGGGCCTCAAGATTTCTCTGCTGGCCCTGCAACAGGCCGACCTCTACCTGCATCCCTCCGGCGGCACCAAGGAATGGGACCTCTGCGCGCCCGAGGCCATCCTCCACGGCGCCGGCGGCCGCATGACCGACCTCTGGGGCCGCCCCTTCCGGTACAATCAGCCGGACCCCCGAAACCCCCACGGCCTCATCGCCTCCAACGGTTTTCTGCATGAAGCCGCCCTGGAGGCCGTGCGCCGCGTGCTGGGCCCGCCGCCCCGGGAGGGGCGCTGACCGGCGTATAATAGCATTTCAGATTCCCCAAAAGGAGAGGCAGGATGAGCGAGCAAAAGATCGCTGATGAGGTGTTCGGAATTCCCAGCAGCTACGGCCTGGAACATCATGGCCTGTATAACCTCAAGCGGGTGTACTGGAACCTGTCGGTGGGTGAACTGGTAGAGCACTTCGTGCGTCGTGGCGAGGGCATCCTGACGAATAAGGGCGCGGTGGCCGTGTGGACCGGTGAACACACCGGCCGGGCCCCCAACGATAAGTTCATCGTGCAGTACAACGACGAAAGCGATCGGGATGTGTGGTGGGGCAAGGTCAACCGGCCCATTTCCCCCGAATCCTACGAGAAGCTGTATCAGCGGGTGGTTTCCTATCTTCAGCGCCGGGATGTGTATGTGTGGGATGCCGATGTGGGAGCCCATCCGGAGTATCGGCTTCCCATCCGTGTGGTGTCGGAGCAGGCGGTCGCCGCCATCTTCTCCCACCACATGTTCCTGCGGCTGCCCGAGGAACGCCTCCGGGAACACAAGCCGGAGTTCACGGTGCTCCATGTGCCGTCGCTCCTGGCGAACCCGGAGGTGGACGGGACCCGCACCGGGGTGTTCATCATCCTGAACTTCAAAACCAGGATGGTGCTCATCGGCGGCTCCAGCTACGGCGGCGAGATCAAGAAGTCCATTTTCACCGTGATGAACTACCTCCTGCCCCGGCGGGGCGTGCTGCCCATGCATTGTTCCGCCAATGTGGGGGAGGAGGGCGATGTGGCCCTGTTCTTCGGCCTTTCCGGCACCGGCAAAACCACCCTGTCGTCCGACCCCGAGCGGTACCTCATCGGCGACGATGAACACGGCTGGGGCGACGACGGCGTGTTCAACTTTGAGGGCGGCTGCTATGCCAAGGTGATCCGGCTCCGCAAGGACCTGGAACCCCTGATCTGGGAAGCCACCCAGAAGTTCGCTACCATGCTGGAGAATGTGGTGGTGGACCCCCACACACGGATCCCTGATTTTGACGACAACCACTATACCGAAAACACCCGGGCCTCCTATCCCCTGGATTACCTGCCGCGCATTGTGCCCGAAGGCCGGGGCGGCCATCCCCAGAACATCTTTTTCCTCACGGCCGATGCCTTCGGCGTGATGCCGCCCATCGCCCGGCTGACGCCTGAGCAGGCCATGTACTACTTCATTTCCGGCTACACCTCCAAACTGGCCGGCACCGAAAAGGGCCTGGGCAAGGAACCCCAGGCCACCTT